>SKMI01000275.1 GCA_007121115.1 Paracoccaceae bacterium
ACCGTCACCGCCAGGATCTTCATATCCGACCCCGCCGCCCCCTGCATCGCCGCGCGGACGACATGCGGGTCGCCCTGCACCGTCAGGAAATCCAGATCGAAACGCGCCAGTCCGCGCACCGCTGCCTCCACCGTGGCGCCGATGTCGAACAGTTTCATATCAAGGAAGACGCGCTTGCCGTGCTCGTCCTTCAACTCGCGCGCCAGCGCGAGGCCACCGCCGGTGAGCATCCCCAGCCCGATCTTGTAGAACGAGACCGCCTCCCCCAACCGCCCGGCCAGCGCCAGCGCCGAAACCGCGTCCGGCAGGTCCAGCGCGACGATAAGCCGGTCATCCGCGCGCTCAGCGGTGTTGGTCATGGTCGAAACACTCATGGAAGGGCTCCTGTGGCAATGGGTTTGTCGCTCATAGAGCGGCAGGAAACAGGCGTAAAGCGCCCCCGGAGTGAGCGGGTGGGTGTGTGGGGCGCACTCCGGGGGCGCGCTTTACGGCGCCCGAAGTCAGTCGAACAGCCGGAAGAACGCGCCGCGCAGCAACCCGTCCAGAACCGCGCGGGTCACATAGCCGGTGGGCGCCTGCCCGTTCTCGGCCTGCCAGTCGGCGATGGCATCGCGGGTGTCGGCATCGAAGCGCCCGTCCACGGCGCCCGGGTCATAGCCGCCCGCGCGCAACTGCCGTTCCACCAGTACCCGCGTCATTTGCGGGAGCGCCAGCGACTCTTCCTCGGCCCGGTCACGCTCGACAGCATCCGAGGGCGGGCCCGGTTCAGGCTCGGGCTCGGGCGTCGGCGCGGCAGCTTCGCGCAATTCCGCCAGCCGCGCGCGCGCGTTCGCGGCGTTGGCGCCATCGGGCCATTCGGTCAGGAAACGTTCGTAGCCTGCAATCGTATCGGTGGCGCGCGCCACCTCCCAGGCCCCGCGCTCGCGCTCGGCGCGCACGCGGGCACGCTCGGCCTCGAACCCGGCGATACGTTCGCGGGCCAGATCGGCGAATATGCCTTGCGGATAGCGGTTGAGATAGGCGCGCAGCCCGGCCTCGTCCCCCGCCGCGCCGGTTTCGGCCCAGAAGGCGCGGTCGCGGCGTTCCTCGGCGGCGCGGCGTTCGCGTTCCTCGGCCTCGATCTCGGCGGCGCGGCGGGCGCCCTGCGCGGCAAGCTGAAAGATCTGGTCACGGGTGATGAAGCCGGTGACGTCATGGTCGTTGCGTTCCTGCCAGCCGCGGATCGACGCGCGGGTGCCGGGACCGAAGATGCCATCGATCCCGCGGGTATTGTAGCCCAGAAGCGTCAGATCGCGCTGGATCGCGCGGCGCTCGTCACGGGTCAGGCCCAGCGCCTCCTCGATGGTCTCGGGCGTTGTCTCCAGCGCCTCGATCGCGGCCTGGGCCTCTTCGACGAACTCGCCGCCGGGGAAGGTATCAAGGTAGTCGGCATAGCCCTCCACCGTGTCCGCGTCCTGTGCGCGCTCCCAGGCGGCACGGTCGGCTTCCAGCGCGGGCTCGAACCCTTCGGGCAGGAAGGTCAGGTAAGGCGGGTTGAACCCGTCGATGCGCAGGTTCCGGCCCGCGCGCACGGTGGCGCCCAGGTTGCTGCCCGGCACCACCGCCGCGCGCAGGAAGCTGGTCAGTGACCCCACCGGCCCGCGCACCAGGCTGACGCCCTGCGGCACGTCCAGCCGCGACGGCAGGCCCGCGCTCAGCCCGTCGCCAATACGGCCGGGGAAGCTGCCATCGGCCAGTGCCACCAGCGCGCCGCCCTGCAGTTGCGAGGCCACGGCCAGCACGGTCTGCAAGCGCAGGCCCTGATCATCGATGGTGGCCAGATCCGGATCCTCGGCCTCGACCCCCATCAGCCAGGTGCCGGTGTCGCCGTAAACCACATGCCCGGCATAGACGATCACCACCCGCTCGCGCCGCTGCGCGCGCAATTCACGCGACAGGCGCGAGACGGCGGCACGCATCTCGGGGGCGTCCAGGTCGCGGGCGGTGCGGACCTCGAACCCGGCGGCGCGCAGGCGGCTTTCCACGTCCAGCACCTGCCCGGCACCGCGGGCATCGCGCACGGCCTCGTAATCCTCGTTGGCGATGATGAGCGCAAGCCCCGCCGCCGACGCGGGCAGCGCCGCCATGAGACAGACGGAAAAGGCCGCCAGAAACCGGGTGAAAGCAAACCGCACAGACATGAGCACCTCCGTTGCCGGGGGCACTCCGGACCACTTACCCCTGGTCGTAACTGCGCTGATCCTCGATCACCTTGCCATCGTTCGGCAGGGTGCCGGGCGGCACCAGTTCGACCTTGCCCCGCAGCTTCAGCGTATCAAGGAGCGTGCCTTCATACAATTTCGGATTGGTGGCGCGGGTTTCGACCTGAACGGTCATCACGTCCATTTCGCCCTCGCGGGTGGCGATGACGCGGGCGCGGTGCACCTCGTCATGGTGCGATACGAAGGCCGCGACCTGTTCGGGGCGCACGAACATGCCCTTGATCTTGGTGGTCTGGTCGGCGCGGCCCATCCAGCCCCTGATGCGCATGTTGGTGCGTCCGCAGGGGCTTTCGCCCGGCAGCACCGCCGAGAGATCCCCGGTGGCGAAGCGGATCAGCGGATAGTCCGGATTCAGCGTGGTGACAACGACCTCGCCCACCTCGCCCTCGGCGACCGGATCGCCGGTGCCGGGGCGGACGATCTCGACGATCACGCCCTCGTCCACCACCATTCCCTCCATGGCGTCGGATTCATAGGCGATGTTGCCCAGATCAGCGGTGGCATAGCACTGGCGGCAGGTGATGCCCCGGTCGGCGTAGTCCTGTCGCAGGGACGGAAACAGCGCCCCCCCGCCCACGGCGGCGCGGGTAATCGACAGGCGCTCGCCCATCTCCTCGGCCTTGTCGAGGATGATCTTCAGGTAATCCGGCGTGCCCGCATAGGCGGTCACCCCGATGTCGGCGGCGGCGCGGACCTGCAACTCGGTCTGCCCGGTGCCGGCGGGGAACACGGTGGCGCCCACGGCGCGGGCGGCGTTTTCGAACATCATGCCCGCAGGGACGAAGTGATAGGAAAAGCAGTTCTGCACGATATCGCCCGCGCCGATACCCAGCGCATGCAGGAAGCGGCCCAGCCGCCACCAGTCGTGGCCCGTGCGACCCGGTTCATAGATCGGCCCGGGCGACTGGAAGATGTGTTCAAACCCGCGCAGCGGCGTGGCGGTGAACCCGCCAAGGGGTTTGTGTTCACCCTGCGCGCCGGTCAGCGCCGACTTGCGCAGCACCGGCAGCGCGGCCAACGCGGTGCGGTCGGTGATGGCGGCGGGATCGACCCCGGAGAGCATGGCGGCATAGCCCGGCGCCTGCTGCGCGCGGGCGATCTGCGCGGGCAAATCGCGGGCCAGATCGGCGGCGCGGGCATCGGCGCTGCGAGTTTCATGGGCGTCGAAGAAACTGGACATGGCGTCACCACACGCGGTTGGAACGGGGTTGGGAGTGCTCATGCCAGCCACCGCTTGCGGCGGCGGTAGCTGCGCACTTCGCGGTAGCTCTTGCGCCCGGTGTCGGACATGCCGAGGTAGAATTCCTTCACATCCGGGTTCTCGCGCAGTTCCTTCGCACCGCCCTCCATCACCACACGGCCATTTTCCAGGATGAAGCCGGTATGGGCGAAGCGCAGCGCCACGTTGGTGTTCTGCTCGGCCAGCAGGAAGGTCACGCCCTGTTCGGTGTTCAGCCGCGAGACGATATCGAAGATCTGCTCAACCAGTTGCGGCGCCAGACCCATGGAGGGTTCATCCAGCAGGATCATCTTCGGCCGGGACATCAGCGCGCGACCGATGGCGGTCATCTGCTGTTCCCCGCCCGAGGTATAGCCCGCCTGGCTGCGGCGGCGTTCCTTCAAGCGCGGGAAGTATTCATAGACCAACTCCAGATCCGCGGCGATATCGCCGCGCCCGTCCTTGCGGGTATAGGCACCTGTGAGAAGGTTCTCCTCGACCGTCAGGTGCTCGAAGCAGTGGCGCCCCTCCATCACCTGGACCACCCCGCGGTTGACCAGATCGGCAGGGCTCATGTTCACCACGTTTTCACCGTCATAGACGATGGAGCCCTTGGTGACCTCGCCGCGTTCGGAATGGATCAGGTTGGAAATCGCCTTGAGCGTGGTCGATTTGCCCGCGCCATTGCCGCCCAGAAGCGCGGTGATCCCGCCGCGCGGCACCTCGAGGCTGACGCCCTTGAGCGCCAGAATGACGTGGTTGTAGAGCACCTCGATGTTGTTCACCTCCAGCAGGTTGGCCTCGGTGGACATCTCGGCGGTGGTCTGTGGCGTCTCGGCGTCAAGCATGGGTTCGGACCTTGGCTGCAGGGCGTCGGCGTAATGCAAGTTCGGGTGCGGGTGTGGCGGCCCCGCGTACGGGGCCGCCGGGGGCCGTGCCTCAGTTCAGGCAGGCTGGCTCGATGTCGTTTTCAGCGGCATAAGCCAGGCTGTCCTCCATCACCATTTCCATGATCAGCTCGCGGTCGGGCTCGATCCAGTCGGTGATCAGATTCCACTCACCGGCGTGAGCGTCCCACTGCTGGATCATGGCCTGACCCGAGCCGCCGTGGTTCTGGCAGCTCACCTCGAACGGGGGGCCGAAGTCCGGCAGGCCCAGTTCGGCCATGCGCTCTTCGGTGATGACCAGGTTTGCCATGCCGTCGCGCATCATCGCGGGCGTGATGTTGGCCACGCCGTGGATTTCCTGCGCCGTGCGCGCGGCTTCGACCGCGAGCATGGCGGCATACATCCCGCGCGAGTAGAGCACGGTGCCGATCTCGTCGCCCGTCCCAGCTTCGAGGCCGCGGTCATAGACGTATTGCTGCAAGTCCTCGTAGACCGGATAGTCCGTGCCCGTGCCGTGCATCGCCAGCGCCTTGTAGCCATGTGCGGCTTCCCCGGCGGGCAGCACGTCCTGCTGCGAGCCGGACCACCAGACGCCGATGAAGTTCTCCATCGGGAAGCGGATGTTGGCGGCTTCCTGCACGGCGGTGGAGTTCATCACCCCCCAACCCCACATGATCACGTAATCCGGGCGCTCGCGGCGAATCTGCAGCCACTGGCTGCCCTGCTCCTGCCCGGGGCTGTCCACGCCGATGGTCAGCAACTCGTAGCCCAGACGCTCAGACAGGCGGGTCAGCGTGGGGATCGGCTCGCGGCCATAGGCCGAGTTGTGATAGAGCAGCACGATCTTCTTGTCGTCCAGGCTGCCGTCGTTCTCTTCCAGCAGGTAGTTGATGATCACGCTGGCCCCGTCCCAGTAGTTGGCCGGGTAGTTGAAGGTCCAGTTGAAGACCTCGCCATTCACGGCCGAGGTGCGGCCATAGCCCATGGTGTGCATGGGGATGCCATCCTGCATGGTGCGCGGGATCAGCTGATATGTGATGCCGGTGGACAGCGGCTGCAGAACCAGCGGGTTTTCGCCGCGCAGGGCCTGGTAGCATTCGACGCCGCGCTCGGTGTTATAGGCGGTTTCGCATTCGCTGTAGCGGATCGGAACGCCGCCGATGCCGCCGTCACGCTCGTTGATCAGCGTGAAATAATCGGCATAGCCATCGGCGAAGGGAATGCCGCCAGGTGCGAAGGGCCCGGTGCGATAGCTCATGTTTGGCAGGAACAGCGACTCGGCGATGGCCGGGGCTGCGGCGGTCATGGTGACCGCAAGGGCTGCGGTCAGTCTTGTCATCTTCATTGGTGTCTCCTCCCACATTGGATGACGGTGAACTTGATGCCCGTTGCCCCGGGCGCAGGGTCGCAACCGGCCCCCGTCAGTAGGGGAACGGCCAGAGCCGGAGCTTTTCCTTGATCGTGCGCCAGAGCGCGGCGATACCGTGCGGCTCCAGGATCAGGGTGATGATGATCAGCGCACCGATGATCATGATCTCGATATGCGCGGCCAGGTCGGTGGCCCAGCCCAGGTTGTCCACCAGCATGATCTTCAGGAGCACCGGCCCGGCGATCAGGAAGAACGCCCCGGCAAAGGCGCCGAAGATCGACCCCAGCCCGCCGATGATGACCATGAAGAGCACGAGGAAGGACTTGTCGATCCCGAACGCCTCGCCCGCCTCGGCCGCACCCAGGTAGACCGTGAACAGCAGCGCCCCGGCGATACCGATGTAGAACGAGGACACGGCAAAGGCGGTCAGCTTGGACCACAGCGGGTTCACGCCGATGATTTCGGCAGCGATATCCATGTCGCGGATCGCCATCCACTGCCGACCCAGGGTGCCGCGCGTCAGGTTGCGTGCCAGCCAGGCCAGCGCGACCAGGAACACCAGGCAGATCATGTACATCGACACCGCGCTGGCCGAGGCACCGGTGACCGGCACGCCGAACACAGTGCGCGTGGGCGCCGAGATCATGCCCGTGGGCGAGTAGTTGAAGAACCACGGCGTCCGAGTGAACAGCCAGATCAGGAAGAACTGCGCCGCCAGCGTGGCCACCGCGAGATAGAACCCCTTGATCCGCAGCGAGGGCAGGCCGAACAGAACCCCCACCCCGGCGGTGATGAACCCCGACAGCAGGATCACGAAGATGATGTTAAGGTCCGGAAACCCGGTCATCAGCTTGTAGCTGGCATAGGCCCCCACCGCCATGAAGCCGCCGGTGCCGAGCGAAAGCTGCCCGCAATAGCCGATCAGGATGTTCAGCCCAAGTGCGGCGATGGTGTAGATAAGGAACGGCACCACCAGCGCGTTGGTCCAGTAGTCGTTCAGGATCAGCGGCATGATCAGGAAGGCGACGCCCAGCACGAAGAAGTAGCCGTACCGGTCGAACCGGATCGGAAAGGTCTGGTTGTCGGATGTGTAGGACGTCTTGAAATCGCCCGCTTCACGGTAAAGCATGGATCAGACCCTCTCGATGATCTTTTCGCCGAACAGCCCCTGCGGACGGAACAGCAGGAACACCAGCGCCAGCATGTAGGCGAACCAGTTCTCGGTCGCGCCGCCGATGAGCGGCCCCATGAAGAAGTCGAACAGCTTTTCGCCCACGCCGATGATCAGCCCGCCGACGATGGCCCCGGGGATCGAGGTGAAGCCGCCCAGGATCAGCACCGGCAGCGCCTTCAAGGCAATCAGCGACAGCGAGAACTGCACCCCCGATTTCGCCCCCCACATCATCCCCGCCACCAGCGCGACGATCCCCGCCAGCGTCCAGACCATCACCCAGATGAAGCGCAGCGAGATGCCGACCGAGAGCGCCGCCTGATGGTCGTCGGCCACCGCACGCAGGGCGCGCCCCTGCTTGGTGTATTGCGAGAAGATCACCAGCCCGGCGACAAGGATTGCAGCGATCAGCGCGGCCCAAAGCTCCAGCGTATCCATGTAGAAGCCGTAGCCGAACCAGTTGAACGTGGCCTCGTCCACCGCCAGCGACATGCCCTGCGGGATGCCCACGTCCAGCCGCTTGACCTCGGCCCCCCACATCAGGTCGCCGAACCCTTCGAGGAAATAGGCCAGCCCGATGGTGGCCATGAACAGGATGATCGGTTCCTGGTTGACCAGGTGGCGGAAGATGTAGCGCTCCACCAGCCAGGCGAAGGCAACCATCACCAGCACCGTCCCGGCGATGGCCACCAGCGTCGGCAGGCTCCATCCGAAGTAATGCAGCCGCGTACCGAAGATCGCGTTGATCAGGTGTGAAAACGGGATCTGCCCGCTTTGCAGCCCCACCAGCGTCAGCGCGGCAAAGAGCGCCATCACCCCCTGGGAGAAGTTGAAGATGCCGCTGGCCTTGAAGATCAGCACGAAGCCCAGCGCCACCAGCGCATACATGACCCCGGCGGTCAGGCCGTTGGCGGCGGCCTCCAGGGCAAAGAGAAGCGTGTCAGACATGGTTGCCCCCCTGATAAGCGGTCGTAGCGGCGCGCTCAGTCATCGGTCACCCCCAGATAGGCCTTGATGACCTCTTCGTTGTTGCGCACCTCGTCGGGCGTTCCGTCGCCGATCTTCTTGCCGTAATCCATCACCACCACCCGGTCCGACAGGTCCATGACCACGCCCATGTCGTGCTCGATCAGCACGATGGTGGTGGCGAATTCGTCATTCACATCGAGGATGAAGCGGCACATGTCCTCCTTCTCCTCGACGTTCATGCCGGCCATGGGTTCATCGAGCAGCAGGATCGACGGCTCGGCCGCCAAGGCGCGGGCCAGTTCCACCCGCTTCTTCAGCCCGTAGGGCAGGCGCGCCACCGGCGTCTTTCGGATGTGCTGGATTTCCAGGAAGTCGATGACCTTCTCGACCTTCTCGCGGTTTTCCTCTTCCTCGCGCTGGGCGGTGCCCCACCACAGCGCCTGCTGGAAGATGTTGGCCTTCATGTGGTTCAGCCGCCCGGTCATGATGTTGTCCAGCACGCTCATCCCCTCGAACAGGGCGATGTTCTGGAAGGTGCGTGCGATGCCGGTGCGGGCGACCTGATAGGGGCGCATCCGGGGGCGGCGGTAGCCCTTGTAGATGATCTCGCCTTCCTGGGGATTGTAGAAGCCCGAGATGACGTTGAGCATCGAGGACTTGCCCGCCCCGTTGGGGCCGATGATGGCGCGCACCTCGCCCCAGCGGATATCGAAGCTGATGTCCTTGATCGCCGTCACGCCGCCGAAGCGGAGCGTGATGTTGCGCATCTCCATCGCCACGCCGCCGATCTTGCGGCCGTCGGCGGTGGTGTAGCCTTCTTCAGGCTGGGTATCGAGCATCGGTCACTCCCTCCCGAAATCCCGCGCGGATGGCGCCGGAATCGCGCACACTCCTCCGGTCTCCACCGCCAGCGTCTGGCGGAGGGACATTCATTTCTTCGCGGCCGAAACCGCGAACATCGCAATCAGGCCGACAACCGTGCCATAGCCCGCCATTGCCGCAATCTGGGCCCCGAGCGTCATTGCGTCGTAGACCCCGGAGATATTGAGGGACGCGATTCCGAACGCCCCGGTCACGGCGCAGGCCAGATAGAGCGCGCCGCGCTCGCTCAGCAGGCGCCCCTTCCCCGCCAGCCAGCCCCCCGCCGCAGCAATCGCAACCCCCGTGCCCGCCACGGCAACCCCTGTTGCGGTCCCGCTCATTGGTGCCTCCGGTCTGCCGCCATCACAGCCGTCCCACCAACCCGACGACCATCCCGTAGATGATCATCGAACCGATGATGTAATGGATGCGCGACAACGGCAGGCCCGGCCAGATGCGCTGCACCGCCAGGATGCCGAAGGCGCCGGTGATGGAACCGCTGATCGCGGGCTTCAGGAACTCGGGGAAGAACCGCACGATCGCAAAGGCCAGGATCAGTCCGGCAACGGCCAGGATTGCGGCGACCGGATACTTCGGCCGGTCAGGAACATTCGGGTTTTCGGTCATTCTGCTGCCATCTTCTTTTCGGCCCCGAAGACGCGCGCATCGCGGATTTCCAGCGTTGCCGTGATCTTGCCCTTGCGCCCGTCCTCGTAGGTGACTTCGGTTTCAGTGTAGACACTGTCCTTGTCGCCATAGAGCGCGTCAATCAGATCGGCGTATTTCTCTTCAACGATGCGGCGGCGCACCTTGCGGGTGCGGGTCATTTCACCATCGTCGGCGTCCAGTTCCTTGTGCAGCACCAGGAAGCGGTGGATCTGGCAGCCCGAAAGCATCTCGTCCTGCGCGACGCTTTCGTTGACGGTCTCCACATGCTCCTGGATCGTGTCCAGCACGCGCTTCAGCCCCGCCAGCTCCTGATAGCTGGAATAGGCGATGTTGTTGCGCTCGGCCCAGCTTCCCACGGCGCCCAGGTCGATGTTGATGAAGGCCACGCAGCGGTCGCGGTTGTTGCCGAAGACCACGGACTCGAGGATGTTGGGGAAGAACTTGAGCTTGTTCTCCACGTACTTGGGCGCGAACATGCCGCCATCGGCCATCTTGCCCACGTCCTTGGCGCGGTCGATGATGCGCAGGTGGCCGGTCGAATCCTCGAAGAAGCCGGCGTCCCCGGTGGCGACCCAGCCTTCGGGATCCTTGGTCGAGGCGGTCGATTCGGCGTTCTTGTAGTATTCGACGAAGGTGCCGGGCGAGCGGTAGTAGACCTCGCCATTCTCGGCGATCTTCACCTCCACGCCAGGGCTGGGCACACCGACGGTATCGTTGCGCACCTCGCCATCGGGTTGCTGGGTGATGAAGACCGAAGCCTCGGTCTGGCCATAAAGCTGCTTCAGGTTGATGCCCAGCGCGCGGTAGAATTCGAAGATCTCGGGGCCGATCGCCTCGCCCGCGGTGTAGGCAACGCGGATGCGGCGCAGGCCCAGCGTGTCCTTGAGCGGGCCATAGACCAGCAGATTGCCAAGGCCGTATTTCAACCGTGCGCCCAGGCTCACGGGCTTGCCGTCCAGCAGCTTCGGTCCGACCTCGCGCGCGTGCGCCATGAAGTAGTGGAACAGCCGCTGCTTGATCTTGCTGGCATCCTCCATGCGGATCATCACCGTGGTCAGCATGGTTTCAAAGATGCGCGGCGGGGCGAAGTAATAGGTCGGCCCGATCTCGCGCAGGTCGGTCATCATGGTCTGCGCCGACTCCGGGCAGTTGACGCAGAAGCCGGTGTAATAGGCCTGCCCGATGGCGAAGATGAAATCGCCGACCCAGGCCATGGGCAGATAGGCCAGGATCTCATCGCCCGGCTTCAGCTTGTCGAATTCGGACGAGGCGCGCGAGGTTTCGATGATGTTGCGGTTCGAGAGCACCACACCCTTGGGCTTGCCCGTGGTGCCCGAAGTGTAGAGCATGACGCAGGTGTGGTCATAGCTCAGCTCGGCCAGGCGCTTGTCCAGCTCCGGGCCCAGCCGCTGGGCGGCGGCGCGGCCTTCGGTCTGCACGTCCATCAGCCAGTTCATGCTGCTGTGGTCGTATTTGCGCATCCCGCGCTTATCCAGATACAGGATCTGTTCGATGCAAGTGACCTTTCCCTGCACCTCGATGACCTTGTCGACCTGCTCCTGATCGCCCGCGACCACGAAGCGCGCGCCGCAATGATCCAGCACATAGGCCATCTCTTCGGCGACCGCGTCCTGATAGAGCGGCACAGGGATCGCGCCGACCGATTGCGCGGCGACCATGGACCAGTAGAGCGCGGGGCGGTTGCGGCCGATAATGGCGACGTAATCGCCGCGCTCCACCCCCAGCACCAGAAAGCCCAATGCCATGGCGCGCACTTCCTCAGCGGTTTCGGCCCAGGTCCAGTGCTGCCAGATGCCGAATTCCTTCTCGCGGTACGCGGTGCGCTTGCCGAACTGGCGCGCGTTGCGGGCCAGCAAGCCCGGAACCGACTGCGGGATATCCTGCGCGGCGGTGGTGCTCACGTCGACTGTCCTCCCCCTCCTGGCCGGCGGGCTCTTGAACGGGGTGCAATGCCCTCCGCATCGCACGCCCGGCACCCGGCGGCCTGATCGTCGCTGTTCTGGACAACGACTCTTTCGGCACTATTGCGCAATCCTTTCGAATTGTAACGCCGGGCGCGACCGCCCGCCGATCCCTTCCGCTGGCCGCAGAGGCAGGCTAAGCTCAGGCCCCGAGGAGGCCACGCGGAGGAGGCGGCGTGCCCGAGCTAGAAGACACGCGGCTGCGGTTGATGAATGCCGGGCTGAACCTGATCCAGCAGGCGCTGTCGATCTTTGACAGCGACCTGAAGCTGGCCGTCTGCAATCCCCGCTTTCAGGAAATGTTCAGCTTTCCCGACGAACTGGCCCGGCCCGGCGCCGCCTTCGAGGACATCATCACCTATCAGGTGGATCGCGGCGAATACGGACCGGTCGCGGACCGGGACGAGGCGATCCGCTCCCGCGTCGATGCGGCGCGCGCCTTCGTGCCGCATTACATGGAGCGCCGCCGCGCGAACGGGCGCTGGATCTCGGTCGAAGGGGCGCCGCTGGCACAGGGCGGCTGGGTCACGGTCTATACCGACATCACCGAGGTGAAGCTGCAGGAGCAGTTGCTGAAATCGCGCTCCGAAGAACTTTCGGGCGAACTGCTGAAACATGCCGAGCGACTGGCGCAGGCCAACCGCGAACTGGCCGCCGCCAATGCCCGGCTGGAGGAAACCAAGCGCGAACTGGTCGAGATGGAGGCCCGCACCCGGCTGACCACCGAGATGATGCCCGCCCACATCGCGCATATGGACCGCGGGTTGCGGTATACCTTTTCGAACCGGCGCCTGTCTGCGGTGATGCCGGGCAAGCCGCGCGACATCGTGGGACTGACCGCTTCCGAAGCGCTCGGTTCGACATTCGACAAGATCCTGCCGTCGCTGCAACGCGCGCTGCGCGGAGAGGACAGTGTGCGCGAATTCACCGACGATGACAGCGGGCGGCGCATCCGGGTGGCCTTCACCCCCGATCAGGTGGGCACCGGGCCGATCAACGGGGTCTATATCCTGTCCATGGATGTGACCGAGGAAACCCAGGCCCGCGCGGCGCTGGCGCAGACGCGCAAGCGCGAACTGGCGGCGCAGCTTTCCTCGGGGCTGGCGCATGATTTCGGCAATCTGCTGACGATCATCCTTGGCCTGCAGGGGCGGCTGCTGCGGGCCAGCGACCTGCCGGACAATCTGGCCGAGGTGGCCCGCACGACCATTGCGGCGGCGCGGCGCGGGGGCGTGCTGCTGGACCGGATCGCGCAGATTTCCGGGCATCGCGAGATCAGGGCCGAGCCGACGGATCTGGAAGCGCTGCTTGATGACCTGAACATGATGGCCAGCCCCTCGCTGCCCGAGAATGTGCGGCTTCAGGTGCGCATCGAAGGCCCGCTGCCGCCCCTGATGCTGGACGCGGGCGTGTTGCAGGACAGCCTGCTGAACCTGATCCTGAACGCGCGCGACGCGCTGGGCGCCGCCGGGGGCGAAATAGGGCTGACGGCGCGGGCAGTGCGCGACACCTGGCTGGAGATCGCGGTCGAAGACACCGGCCCGGGGTTTTCCGAGGCCGCGCTCGATCACGGGCTGGAGCCGTTCTTCACCACCAAGGGCGGCGAGGGATCGGGGCTGGGGCTGGCCATGGTCTATGACCAGATCACGCTTTGCGGCGGCACCGTGCGGCTGGGCAACCGTTCGGGGGGAGGTGCCAGCGTGACCCTGCGGCTGCCACTGCGCCCGGTGGCCACGGGCAAGGCTTCGGGGATGGTGCTGCTGATCGAGGACAGCACCGAGATCCGCGAGGAGGTGCGCGCCATGCTGCGCGATCTGGGCTTCAGCGTGATCGAGGCCGCCAGCGCCGACGAGGCGCTGCAACTGGCCGAATTGCCGGGAATCGAGATGGTGCTGAGCGACATCAATCTGCCGGGCGAAACCTCGGGGCTGGAGTTGGCCCGGCATCTGCGTGCACGCGGGCTGCAGCGGCTGTGGCTGATGACCGCGCTGCCGCCGGGCGATCCGCTGCGGCGTGCGGCGGCTGACGAATTCCCGGTGCTGGGCAAGCCCTTCGACCCGACCGTGTTGCAGGCCAGCCTGATGGAGCGCGTCGCGTGAGCCAGCCGCATGTCGCCATCCTCGATGACGAGCCCGAAATCCGGCACATGCTGGCGCAAGCGCTGAATGACGCGGGCTTCCGCACCTCGAGCTTTGCCCGCGCCACGGAATTCGAGGCTGTGCTCAAGCGCAGCACCCCCGATGTCTGCCTCGTGGACCTTGGCCTGCCGGACCGCGACGGGCTGGCGCTGGTGCATCGTCTGGCGCTGGAATCGGGGGCGACGATCATCATCATCTCGGGCCGGGCGCAGGTGCAGGATCGGGTGACCGGGCTGGAACTGGGGGCGGATGACTACATCATCAAGCCCTTCGATCCGGCCGAGGTGGTGGCCCGCATCCGCGCGCGGCTGCGCAAACCCGCCAAGGGCACCGGGGGCGGTGCCGACACGGCCCGGTTCGCCGGATGGACCGCGCATTTCGACCGCTACATGCTGGTGCGCGAGGATGGGACCGAAATCCCCTTCAGCCACGCCGAAGGCGAGGTGCTGCGGCTGTTCCTGGAAAGCCCGCGGCGGCTGATCAGCCGGGCGCAGATGCAGGAATCGCTCGGCGGGGCGGCAGGCGAAAGTTTCGACCGGGCCATGGACGTGCGCATTTCACGCCTGCGCACCAAGCTGGGCGAGGATCCGCGCAACCCGCGGCTGATCAAGACCATCTATGGCGCAGGCTATATCTTCCTGGGCGACGTGACCTGGGATTGACCCGTCTGGCACCACGGCGCACGCGCGCATCACCCGGCGAGCTGGTCCATTTTCTGCGCCAGCTTCACGTCCAGTTCCGACAGCCCGCCCGCGTCATGGGTGGTCAGCGTGACCTTCACCGTCTTGTATACATTGAACCATTCCGGGTGGTGGTTCAGCTTCTCGGCCCAGATCGCCGCACGGGTCATCCAGCCGAAGGCGGCGACGAAATTGGCAAAGGTGAATTCCTTGGTGATCGCGTCGCGGTCGCTGTCCAGCGCCCAGCCATTGGCCAGAAGCGGGTCCAGCGCGCTGCGGTCGGCGAGTTTCTCGGTCATGCGGTGTCTCCCTTTCTGTCTGCGTCGCGCCGAAAGGGGCCGTAGTCGGCCAGCAGGTCGATCTCGCCTTCGATCGCGTCGCGTTCGCGGGACAGGTATTCCGCCACGGCGTGCTGAAAACCCCGGTCGGGGAAATGATGCAGCGAGTGCACCTTGCGCGGCAGGTAGCCGCGCGCAAGCTTGTGCGCGCCCTGCGCGCCCGCCTCCACCCGGCTCATCCCGTGGCGCAGCGCGTAGTCGATAGCGCGGTGATAGCAGAGTTCGAAGTGCAGACAGGGGTAGTCTTCGATGCAGCCCCAGTAGCGCCCGTAAAGCGTATCGCGCCCGATGAAGTTCAGCGCGCCCGCGACCCAGGCCCCGCCGCGCTTTGCCATGATCAGCAGCACATCGTCGCGCATGGTCTCCTGCACCGCGTCGAAAAACGCGCGGGTCAGGTAGGGGCGGCCCCATTTGCGCGCGCCCGTGTCCTGATAGAAGGTCCAGAAGGCATCCCAGTGTTCGGGCCGCAGATCGTCGCCGGTCAGTTCGTGGATGGTGCCGCCGAAGGCTTGCGCGGTGGCGCGTTCCTTGCGGATCGCCTTGCGCTTGCGCGAGGACAGGGCGCCCAGGAAGCCGTCGAAATCGCCGAAATTTCGGTCATGCCAGTGGAGTTGCTCGGTCACGCGGTGCAGGTAGCCGGTCGCGTGGCCCGGCACAGTCTCGGCCTCGGCGCAGAAGGTCACATGGGCCGAGGACAGGTTGTTGTCCGCCGCTGCCCGCGCGAGCCCTTGCAGAAGTGCGGGCCCCGCGGTCCGCTCATGTCCCGGCGCGGTCAGCAGCCGCCGCCCCGTCGCGGGGGTGAAGGGGACGGCGCATTGCAGCTTGGGGTAATAGGACCGCCCGGCCCGCATCCACGCATCGGCAAAGGCATGATCGAAGATGTATTCGCCCTGGCTGTGGCTTTTCACATAGACAGGCGCGGCGGCCACCAGCCGGTCGCCGTCATGGACGGTGAAATGCTGTGGCGACCACCCGGTGCCAGGGCCGACCGAGCCCGAAGCTTCGAGCGCGTGCAGAAAGCGATGCGTGGTGAACGGGTCCGCCGGGCGGCCAATCATTGCCTCGGGGCAGGCACACGAGTCCCACGCGGTTGCGGGGATCTGCGCGACCGCGGTGACCGTCGAAAGTTGCAGTTGCCGTGTCAGCACAACCCCAATTCCCCTGCGCTTTCAATGTGCAGCGCACGCCCCAACGGGTCCGCGTGCGACTTCAGAGTGCT
The DNA here is from genome assembly GCA_007121115.1 of Paracoccaceae bacterium. Taxonomy (GTDB): domain Bacteria; phylum Pseudomonadota; class Alphaproteobacteria; order Rhodobacterales; family Rhodobacteraceae; genus Rhabdonatronobacter. The sequence continues at coordinate 15,764 of SKMI01000275.1, forward strand.
TCCAGCATTGCCTCGCCGCCCGCCAGTTCGCACTGGCCCGGTTTGTCCCCGGTGTGCAGCGCTGTGACCACGCCGTTTTCGACCAGCATCGCATAGCGCTGCGAGCGTCCGTAGAACCCGACGGGCGGCGCGTCGAAGGCCATGCCGATCTCGCGGGTGAAGGACCCGTCAGCATCGGCCAGCATCGTGACGCCGCCTGTCCCCGCACCAGTTGCTTCATCCCACGCCTGCATGACGAACAGGTCGTTGACCGAGATGCAGATCACCTCGTCCACGCCTTTGGCGCTCAGGTCGTCGCGCACACGCAGGAAGCTGGGCACATGGGCGTTGTGGCAGGTGGACGAGAAGGCCGCGGGCACGGCGAAGATCACCACCTTGCGCCCCCGAATCAGGTCCGAAAGCTTCACCTGTTCGGGGCCGTTTTCGCCCATGCGGCCCAGCGTGGCCTCGGGCAGTGTGTCTCCGACGGAAATGCTCATGGTGGTCCTCGGTCTGGTTGTGGGATGTTCTGTTCGATGCGATATAGGCCCGGTCCGGGCGCTGGCCAGTGGCGGCGATGCTGTCGATGATGTTTTGACGGTTGCGACCGGGATGGTTTCGAAGCGGGGGTGCTGATGGCGGGGATCGTTGTGGTGGGCGCCGGGCAGGCGGGCGCGGCGCTGGTGGCGAAGCTGCGCGCCGCCGGGCATGACGGTGCGATCACGCTGATCGGCGACGAGCCCGTGCCACCCTACCAGCGCCCGCCGCTGTCCAAAGCCTATCTGCTGGGCGATATGGCGCTGGAGCGACTGTTCCTGCGACCTGCGAGCTTCTATGCGGAAAACGACATCACCCTGCTGACCGGACGGCGCGTGCGCGCGATCGACCCGGGCGCGCGGCGGATCACGCTGGACGGGCGGGTGCTGGAATATGACCAGCTTGCGTTGACCACGGGTGCGGTGCCGCGGCGGCTTCCGGCGGCGCTGGGCGGGGATCTGGCAGGCGTTCATCTGGTCCGGTCGCTGGCCGATGTGGACCGGATGGCGCCGGAATTCACCGCCGGGCGGCGGCTGGTCGTGGTGGGGGGCGGCTATATCGGGCTGGAAGCGGCGGCGGTGGCGGTGCAGCGGGGTCTGTCGGTACAGGTGATCGAGGCCGCGCCGCGTATCCTGCAGCGGGTGGCGGCAGCAGAAACCTCGGACCATGTGCGCGCGCTGCACCAGCGACACGGGGTGGAGGTCATCGAAGGCGTGCCGCTGACGCGGTTGACCGGGGCGGAGGGCCGCGTGACCGGCGCGGAACTTGCCGACGGGCGGGTGCTGGAAGCGGATTTCGTCATCTGCGGGATTGGTGTTGCCCCTGACACCGCGCTGGCCGAGGCGGCGGGGCTGGAGATCGACAACGGGATTGCCACGGACGCGCTGGGCCGGACCAGCGATCCGCATGTCTGGGCAGCGGGGGATTGTGCTTCGTTCCCGCTGAACGGGGAGCGGCTGCGGCTGGAAAGCGTGCAGAACGCCATCGACCAGGCCGAATGCGTGGCGCTGAACATTCTGGGCAAGGGGGCGGCCTACGCACCCGAGCCTTGGTTCTGGTCGGACCAGTACGACATGAAACTGCAGATTGCCGGTCTGGGTAACGGCCATGACCGGGTGGTAGTGCGCGACGGTGGCGCGGCGCGCAGCCATTGGTATTTCAAGGGCGGTCGGTTGATCGCCGTGGACGCGATGAACGACCCGCGCGCCTATATGGTTGGCAAGCGGTTGCTGGCGATGGGGCGCAACCCTGATGCGGCGGCGCTGAGCGATCCGGGCACCGATCTGAAGGGGCTGCTGCGCTGATGCGGATCGTCGGCGGGCGGCTGCGCGGGCTGGCGCTGGCGCAGGTGGGGGACGGGGATGCGCAGGCGCATCTGCGCCCCACGCCGGACCGGGTGCGCGAGGCGTTATTCAATATCCTGTCGGCGGGTGCATTCGGCGATCCAGTGGGCGGCGCGCGGGTGCTGGACCTGTTCGCGGGGACCGGGGCGCTGGGCTTGGAGGCGCTGTCTCGGGGGGCAGCGCATGTCACTTTCGTCGACGAGGGCGCGGCGGCGCGGGCGCTGATCCGCGCCAATATCGACAAGGCGCGCGCCATGGGGGTGACGAAATTGTTCCGCCGCGATGCCACCCGGCTGGGTGAAAACCGCGGGCCGGGGTTTTCGCTGGTGTTCCTGGACCCCCCCTATGGGCAGAAGCTGGGGGAACGGGCGTTGGCCTCGGCCACGGCGGGCGGCTGGCTGGTGCCGGGGGCGGTGGTGATCTGGGAGGAGAGCGCACCGCAGGTGCCGCCGCCGGCGTTCGTGTTGCTGGACCGGCGCCGCTACGGCGAGACGCATCTGACGCTGTTGCGCTACGAACCGGACTCGCCACCGCCATAGCGGGACCAGACCGGCGAGTCGCCCAGAGTGGCGACGAAGGCGCGGTGGGCGGCGCGCTCGGCTTCGGTCAGGCGCGGGGGCAGCGGGTTGGGGCGCGGGCCGGGGCGCCAGCTGCGGGTTTGGCGGGGGCCGTCGCTCGACGTGTTTGCGGGACCGGAAAGACCGAAATCCGGCTGGCGGCCACCGATGAGTTCCAGATAGACCTCGGCCAGGATCTCGCTGTCCAGAAGTGCGCCATGCTTTTCGCGGCTGGAATTGTCGATGGCGAAGCGGCGGCAGAGCGCATCGAGCGACGCGGGGGACCCCGGGAAACGCTTGCGCGCCAGGGCGAGAGTGTCGAGCGCCTGCGACTCGGGCAGGCTGGGGCGGCCCAACCAGGTCAGTTCGGCGTTGATGAAGCGCATGTCGAAGGGCGCGTTGTGGATCACCATACGATCGGCGCCCACGAAGGCGAGGAAGCCGTCCACGATCCGGTCGAAGGGCGGGTATTGCGCGAGGAAGTCATCGCCCAGACCGTGCACGGCGAAGGCGTCCGCGGTCATGGGGCGCTGGGGGTTGATATACTGATGATAGGTGCGCCCGGTGGGCATGTGGTTGATCAGTTCCACGGCGCCGATTTCGACGATGCGGTGACCTTCGTCGGGGTCGAGGCCCGTGGTTTCAGTGTCCATGACAAGCTCGCGCATGATCAGGCTCCGTGCGTGGTGATCTGGGCGATCAGGTCCTGCACCGCCGCGCGGGTGGTTGCAAGATCGCGGGTTTCGATGACATGGGTGGCGCGCGCGCGTTTTTCGGCGTCCGGTAGCTGGCGGGCGAGAATGGTCCGGAACTGCTCCTCGGTCATGCCCGGGCGGGACAGGACACGTTCGCGCTGCGCTTCATGCGGGGCCGAAACCACGAGCGTGGCATCGCAGAGCCGGTCGCCACCGGTTTCGAACAGCAGCGGGATGTCGAGGACGACCAGCGGGGCATCCGTGTGGGCGGCGATGAACTCGGCGCGATCCCGGGCCACGAGCGGGTGAACGACGGCTTCCAGCCGGGCCAGTGCGGTCGCATCGGAGGCGATCCAGCGCTTGAGAGCGGCGCGGTCGATGCCGTCGGCGCCGACCGCATCGGGGCAGAGGGCGGCGACGGAAGCGACGGCGGCACCACCGCGGCCATAGAGTCGATGCACGGCGGCATCGGCATCCCATACAGGAATACCTTCGTCCTGGAACATCTGCGCGGTCGTGGTCTTGCCCATGCCGATGGAGCCGGTAAGGCCCAGAAGGAATGGGCGATCAGGGGCGCGCGTCATGACGCAAGAACGGCGCTGCGCAGGGCGGGTGTGACCTTGGGTGCGCGCCCGAACCAGCGTTCGAAACCGGGTGCGGCCTGGTGCAGGAGCATGCCAAGACCATCGACCGTGGTGCAACCGCGCGCGGCGGCACCGCGCAGGAGCGGGGTTTCAAGCGGGGTATATACGATGTCGGTGACGGTCATGCTGGGGTCCAGCGCCCCGACCGGGAAGTCCAGCGCAGCTTGACCGGACATGCCCAGAACGGTCGTGTTGACCAGCAGCGCGGTACCGCGCGCGGCTTCGACGCGGTCTGGCCAGTCGATGACCTGGACGGGACCGCCGAGGCTGCGCGCCAGCGCTTCGGCGCGGGGCCGGGTGCGGTTGGTCAGGCGGATTTCCGGCACGCCCGCGTCGATCAAGGCGGTGAGGATGGCGCGCGCGGCCCCCCCGGCGCCGAGGATCAGGGCAGGCCCGGCACTTGCGGTCCAATCCGGGGCGCCTTCAGTCAGGCTGCGCAGGAACCCGACACCGTCGGTATTGTCGGCGTGGATACCGCTTTCGGTGAAAGTCAGGGTATTCGCCGCGCCGATGCGCGCGGCGCGGTCGGTGACCTCCTGGGCCAGGCCGAGCACAGCTTCCTTGTGCGGCACGGTGACGTTGACGCCGCGAAAGCCGATGCGGGGCAACAGGTGCAGTGCGTCGCCCAGATCACCGGGGGTGACCGCGAGGGGAACATAATGCCCCGTGATCGCATATTCGCGCAGCCAGTGGCCGTGCAGTTGGGGGGAGCGGCTGTGGCCGACGGGATGTCCGATCACACCGGCGAGGGGTATGCTGGTCATGGTAACTCTTTGCGATCATGAAGGAAATTTAGAAGCGGCAAAAGCGGTAGACCCAGGATGGTGAAATAATCGCCATCGATCCGATGGAACAGACGTATACCCGCGCCTTCGATCTGGTATCCACCGACGCAGCCCTGAACCTCGGACCAGTTCCGGGTGACATAAGCGGAAAGCGCGGCGTCTGGCAAATCGCGCATCCAGAGTGTCGCGGTGCTGACCTGCCGCCAGATGGGGCGGTTTTCATGATGGAGCACGGCCGCAGAGTGCAGTTTGTGGGGCTGACCGCGCAGTTGGCGCAACTGCGCTTCGAGCGCATCAGGGCTTTCCGCCTTGGACAACGGCTTGCCGTCGAATTCGAGCACCTGATCGGCGCCGAGCACCATATCTGCTGGGGATTTCAGGCCAATCTTTTGGGCCTTGGCCTCGGCCAATGCGTCGGCCATGTCTCGCGGGCGGGTGCCTTCGGCTTCGAGAGCGGCGCGCAGGGCGGCTTCATCAACCCGCGGCGGTCGGGCATCGACACTCAGCCCAGCGGCGCGCAGCATCGCAAGGCGGGTGGGCGAGGACGAGGCGAGGATCAAGGGTCGCATGTGCGTATCTATGTGGACGGGAGGCGGAAGACGCAAGGGAACTGCGGGGGTAACGCGGAGGCAGTCGTCGGGTTGCGCAGACTGTCCGAGGCTGTCCGTTTCAACCCTGTGCATTTATCCATAGGGAAAAACGGGTCCGTGTGTATGTGGACAAGCTCTCGTCAAAAGGGCAAGCACGGCAGAAATACATGCTCAGGGTGTGTTTAGGACTATTGAATATCGAGTTTTTTTGGCTGGCCGATCTCCGGCGCTGACTGTCGCTCGATGCTCGGTTGCGGGGGACAAACCTGTGGGCAGGTCGATAATCCAGATATCCACAGGGCTTACTACAAGAAGATCCCTTTCTTCTTTTTCCTTGTTATGAGTAAGACAGGCCGAGAATGGAGGCTTGGATGCTGGCAGCGCTCTACCCGTGGATCAAGGCGATCCATATCATGGCGGTGATTGCCTGGATGGCGGGGTTGTTCTACCTGCCTCGCCTGTTCGTCTATCACGCTGAGCGCGGGACCGGCGAAGGGGAGCCGCGACAATCCTTTGTTATCATGGAAGAAAAGCTGCTTCGGGTGATCATGAATCCGGCGATGATCGTAGCTTGGTGTGCGGGCGTATTATTGGCAGTCACGCCAGGCGTGATGGCCTGGTCGATGGTCTGGGTCTGGTTGAAGCTTGTCGGAATCATCGGAATGACGTGGTTCCATATCTGGCTTGCACGCCAGCGGCGGCTGATGATCTCCGGAGCTCCGCCCCATGGGGGGCGGTTCTACCGCGCGATGAACGAGGTACCGACGGTGCTGATGGTGGTGATTGTGCTTTCCGTGGTGGTGAAGTTCTGAACAGTAGCGTGCCGATTGACTCGGCCCTGCTGCTGGCGTAGATGGCTGGAGCAGGCCATCCGGCCATGGCGTTTTCACCATCACACCTGACAAGTGACTGCGTGTCCTGCGCGGTCCGTGGACCATTCCCATGACGCAAGAACAAGTGAACCTGGCCGATCTCAAGGCAAAGAGCCCGGCCGAGCTGCTGGCGATGGCCGAGGAGCTGGAGATCGAGAACGCCTCGACCATGCGCAAGGGCGAGATGATGTTCTCGATCCTCAAGGAGCGGGCCGAGGACGGGTGGGAGATCTACGGCGACGGGGTTCTGGAAGTGCTGCAGGACGGGTTCGGGTTCCTGCGCTCGCCTGAAGCGAATTACCTGCCGGGGCCCGATGATATCTACGTCTCGCCGGAGATGATCCGCAAGTTCTCGTTGCGGACAGGCGATACCGTGGATGGGCTGATCCAGGCGCCTGCGGAGAATGAACGCTACTTTGCCCTGACCTCGGCGACGCAGATCAATTTCGACACGCCGGAAAGCGCGCGACACAAGGTCCATTTCGACAACCTGACCCCGCTGTATCCTGATGAGCGGCTGAACATGGAGATCGCCGATCCGACCATCAAGGACCGCTCGGCGCGGATCATCGACATCGTGGCGCCTTTGGGGAAGGGCCAGCGGGCGCTGATCGTTGCGCCGCCGCGAACGGGGAAAACCGTTCTGCTTCAGAATATTGCGCATTCGATCGAGAGTAATCATCCGGAATGTTATCTGATCGTCCTGCTGATAGACGAGCGCCCGGAAGAGGTGACCGACATGCAGCGCAGCGTGAAGGGGGAGGTGATCGCCTCGACCTTCGACGAACCGGCAACGCGGCATGTTGCGGTGTCCGAGATGGTGATCGAGAAAGCCAAGCGGCTGGTCGAGCACAAGCGCGATGTGGTGATCCTGCTGGATTCGATCACGCGGTTGGGGCGCGCCTTCAACACGGTAGTGCCGTCGTCCGGCAAGGTGCTGACCGGTGGGGTCGATGCGAACGCACTGCAGCGGCCGAAGCGATTCTTCGGTGCTGCGCGGAATATCGAGGAGGGCGGATCTCTCACAATCATTGCGACCGCGCTGATCGATACGGGCTCGCGCATGGACGAGGTGATCTTCGAAGAGTTCAAGGGAACCGGCAACAGCGAGATCGTGCTGGATCGCAAGGTGGCGGACAAACGCGTGTTCCCGGCGATGGATATCCTGAAGTCCGGAACCCGGAAGGAAGACCTGCTGGTCGAAAAGGCCGACCTGCAAAAGACATTCGTGCTGCGACGCATTCTGAACCCGATGGGCACCACGGATGCGATCGAATTCCTGCTGTCGAAACTCAAACAGACCAAGAGCAACGCGGATTTCTTCGATTCCATGAATACCTGAGGTCACGCGCAGGCGGAGCGCTGCGATATGGACACGATTTTCGCCTTGTCGACGGCGCGCGGGCGTGCCGGGGTGGCCATGATTCGAGTCTCCGGGCCGGGCGCGTGGTCGGTGGCGCGCGAAATGGCCGGGCCCGGGTTGGAGCCCCGCAAGGCGAGTTTGCGCCGATTGCGCGACAGCGAAGGGCGCGTTCTCGATTCGGCTGTTGTCATCCTCTACGCGCGGGGCGCCAGTTTCACCGGGGAGGATGTGGCAGAATTCACGGTGCATGGGAGCCCGGCCGTGGTTGCCGCGGTCGAAGCGGCGATAGGTCGCTTCCCGGAGTTGAGATATGCGGAACCCGGGGAGTTCACCCGGCGGGCGCTTGTCAATGGCACCTTGGATCTGGTGCAGGTTGAAGCCCTGGGTGATCTTATCCGCGCCGATACGGAGCGTCAGCGGGCGCAGGCGATGGCGCTCATGGATGGGGCGCTTGGTCGCCGTGTGGCGGATTGGCGGGATGCGTTGTTGCGCGCTGCAGCCTTGATGGAAGCAGAAATCGACTTTGCGGACGAGGGGCTTGGGGAGTTTGCCGACCAGGCGGTCGCATGCATCGATGAAATTCTGCCCCTGATTCAGAAAGAGCTTTCCGGCGTGCCGGGCCGCGAGAAATTGCGCACGGGATTTCAGGTCGCGATCGTTGGGCGTGTGAACGCCGGTAAATCCACGCTCCTGAATGCTCTGGCCGGGCGCGAAGCAGCGATCACATCCGAGGTTGCCGGGACGACGCGTGATGTGATCGAGGTGCACATGGACGTTGACGGGTTCTCGGTCGTCTTGCTGGATACAGCCGGCATCCGCGATGTCGACGACCAGGTGGAGCGGCAGGGCGTGGATCTGGCCCTGCGACGGGCGGAGGAGGCGGATATTCGGGTGATTCTGTTGGAGTCGCCCGGGAGTGACCGGGTTGTCCCGCCGCGCGCGCATGATATTGTCCTGCTAGGTAAGGGGGATCTGGTCCCCGGCGCAAAGGATGCGGTTTCCGGCCTGACCGGTGCGGGCGTGGACAGGTTGCTCGGACTGCTGGCAGAGCGCTGCGAGGCGATGACGGCAAGCGACGGGCTGGCGGTTAACCTGCGCCAAGCGGGTGCATTGCGGCGGGCGCAATCGGCGCTTGCGCGAGCGCGGCTTGAGCTGGCAGGTGGTGAGCACGCGTCCGAATTGGTTGCCGCAGAAATCCGTGAGGCGCTGAATGCTCTGGACGGGATGATGGGAAAGGTCGGTGTGGAAGATATTCTGGGCGAAGTGTTCGTCAGTTTCTGCATCGGCAAGTAGGAGTGTTCCACGTGAAACATTTCGATGTCATAGTCATTGGCGCGGGCCATGCCGGGGTCGAAGCTGCGGACGCCGCGGCCAGGATGGGTGCGCGGACGGCTTTGCTGAGCTTTCGGCGCGAAGATGCGGGCGTCATGTCATGCAATCCCGCTGTCGGTGGTGTCGGCAAGGGGCATCTGGTTCGCGAGATCGACGCGCTTGATGGCGTAATGGGTCGCGCCGCGGATTACGCGGGTATCCAGTTCCGGCTGCTGAACCGCAGCAAGGGCCCTGCGGTTCAGGGGCCCAGGGCGCAAAGCGATCGAAAGCGCTACCGTGCATTCGTGCAATCGCACCTGAGCGAGGCCCGGAATATCACCTTCATGGCGTCGGAAGTGGTCGCCTTGCATATCGTCGGTGATTGCGTGGCGGGGGTGTTGCTTGGAGATGGCACCCGACTTCTGGCGCCGGCGACAATCCTGACCACCGGGACCTTTCTGCGTGGCGTCATGCACATAGGTGAAGAAAGCAGGGCCGGAGGGCGGCTGGGCGATGGAGCGTCATCGCGACTTGCGGCGCAATTGCGCGCGCTTGACTTGCCTTTGGGGCGCTTGAAGACGGGCACGCCCCCGCGACTGGATGGCAGAACAATCGATTGGGCGGCGCTTCAGACGCAGCCGGGGGACGAACACCCGGAAATGCTGTCTTTTCTTTCCGAGAAGCCGACAGCCCGGCAGGTCGCTTGCGCAATCACCCATACGAACGCCGCGACCCATGACATCATTCGCAGGCATCTGAGCCGATCGGCGATCTACGGCGGCCGGATCGAGAGCGCCGGGCCGCGGTATTGCCCGTCCATCGAAGACAAGGTGGTCCGCTTCAGCGAGAAGCCCTCGCACCAGATTTTTCTGGAACCTGAAGGGCTTGATACCGATACGGTGTACCCCAATGGTATTTCGACTTCTCTGCCGCT
>SKMI01000319.1 GCA_007121115.1 Paracoccaceae bacterium
CTTTCGGGACCGCCCCCGGATGACCGTGCACGCTTCCCCCGGCCCCCATGCTCTGGCATAAGACAGCCCATGTTCGACGATCCCGAAACCCTGCCCCCGCTCCTGCGTGGCGCGCCTGACAGCACCGAGTTCCGCAAGCTGCGCAAGCGGATCATCCGCGACACCCGCGCCGCGCTGGAAGACTACGCCATGGTCCGCCCCGGCGCGCGCTGGCTGGTCTGTCTTTCGGGCGGCAAGGACAGCTATACCCTGCTGGCCGCGCTGGTGGAGCTGCAATGGCGCGGGCTGTTGCCGGTGGATCTGCTGGCCTGCAATCTGGATCAGGGCCAGCCGGGGTTCCCCGCCACCGTGCTGCCCGAGTTCCTGAGCCGCATGCAGGTGCCGCACCGGATCGAGTATCAGGACACCTATTCCATCGTGATGGACAAGGTGCCGCAGGGGCGCACGTATTGCGCGCTGTGCTCGCGGCTGCGGCGCGGCAACCTCTACCGTATCGCCCGCGAGGAAGGCTGCGAGGCGGTGGTGCTGGGCCATCACCGCGACGACATCCTGGAGACCTTCTTCATGAACCTGTTTCACGGGGGGCGGCTGGCGACCATGCCGCCGAAGCTGGTGAACGAGGAGGGCGATCTGCTGGTCCTGCGCCCGCTGGCCCATGTGGCCGAGGCCGATTGCGACCGCTTCGCCCGCGCCATGAACTATCCGATCATCCCCTGCGACCTCTGCGGCAGCCAGGACGGGTTGCAGCGCCAGCAGGTCAAGGCGCTGCTGGACGAGTGGGAGCGCCGCACGCCCGGGCGGCGACAAGTGATGTATCGGGCTTTGCAGAACGTGCGCCCGTCGCATCTGGCCGATCCCGCGCTGTTCGACTTCGCCGCGCTGGCGGTGGCGGGCGGCGGCGATCCAGGCGCTCAACCCTGACGGGCAGCGCGCCAGCAGCAACAATTTGAACGAGATTCCCCCGCGCGATTAAGCTTTGTGCAGCGTTGATTGCGGATCCTGCCGCCCGGTGCGCGCCGAGTTGGGCGCGAAAGGGCAGGACAGGGCAATGCTGCGGATATCGCTGATCCGGGATGCGTTTGGTCGGAACATCTGGCGGGGCGTGATCCTGCTGTCGCTTCCGCTTCTGCCGCTTCTGGGGTTCCGGCTGGGGGGCGAACCGTGGCTGGTGATCACCGCGCTGGGCGCGGCGGGCCTGGGCGCGCTGGTGCTGTGGCTGCCGCGCGAACGCCGCGCGGGGCAGGGCCATGAGCTTGCCGATACCGACAGCGAACCGCTGCCCCTGCGCCGCGCGCTGCTGGCCGAAATCACGGCGCATGACCATCTGGCACAGCTTGTCCGCCTGCAGGCTGCGGTGCTGGTGGTCGCGCTGGACCGCTGCCCCGCCACGGATGACCAGATCGGAGAGGCCGCGCGGGACGAGGTGCTCAACCACATCGGGCGGCGGTTGCGCGGATTGCTGCGCGCGGGCGATTACATCGCACGGCTCGATGGCTGCGCCTATGGTGTTGCCCTGTCGCCCGAACCGCGGATGTCGCATGAAGCCCTCACCGCGCTCGCCCGGCGTATCCAGACCGCACTGGCCACCCCGGTGCGGGTGAATGACACCCCGCTCCGGCCGACGGTTTCGGTCGGCTGGTGCAGCGGGCATGTCCTGGGCGCCGGCACACCCGCCGACCGCGCCTGCACGGCCATCGACAGCCCCCGCGCGCAGGCGCTTCTGTACAATGCCGAAACCGCCGCCGAGGCGGCGCGCGCCGCCGGACCGGCCGGGCTGTGCGCATATGTGCCGGGTATGCAGAGCACGGCCACCCGCCGCCGCGCCCGAGCGCGCGAACTGATCCGCGCGCTGGAAGATGGCGCGATCCTCGCGCATTTCCAGCCACAGATCGCCGCCGGAAGCGGCGCCGTGACCGGGATCGAAGCGCTGGTGCGCTGGCAGACCGCCGATGGCCCGGCCCCGCCCGACAGCTTTCTGCCGGATTTGCATGATCTGGGTCTGGCGGAACGGCTGACCCAGCGGATGCTGGCGCAGGCGCTGGACGCGCTGGCCCATCTGGATGGGCAGGGCTTGCAGGTGCCCGCCGTGGCCATCAACCTGTCCGGCCCGGAACTGCGCGTGCCCGGATTGGCCGATACCGTGCTTTGGGAACTGGACCGGCGCGGGATCGCGCCGGAGCGGCTGGTGGTCGAGGTGCTGGAATCGGTGGTGGCGGATCCGTCGGATTGCAGCATTGCGCAAACCATTGCGCAACTGGCGCAGGCCGGCTGCGGCATCGATCTGGACGATTTCGGAACCGGTCATGCCTCGATCGCCAACATCCGCCATTTCGCCGTCAACCGGCTGAAGATCGACCGCAGCTTCGTCACCGGCGTGGACCGCGACGCGGATCAGCACCGTCTGGTTTCGGCCATCATCTCCATGGCGCTGGAACTGGACCTGCGCACCCTCGCCGAGGGGGTGGAGACCGACGCCCAGGCGCGGGTGCTGGCGGGGCTGGGCTGCGAGGCGCTGCAGGGGTTCGGCATCGGTCGCCCGATGCCGCTGGACGCGCTGGCCGAATGGCTGCGCGCCAGAGCCAGCGCACTGCCCGGCGGATCGGCGCACAGCCCGACCACGGGCGCCAACGCTCCCTCTTGTGCTTCACGCAGCGGGCACGGCGATCCTGCACGTGGCGGCGCCGGGCCTGCAGGCGCGGGTTCGTCGCGCCGAAGCCTCGCTGCGGTGGCACCCGCCATGCAGCCGGATCAGCGCACCGCTCCGGACGGTGCCGCCCTGCCGCGCGCCAAGACCTGATTGCTACGCTGACCCCGGATTCCGTGCTCCGGTTCCGGGTCTGGACATCCCGGATACCGGGGCATGGCCGGTCGTTCTCTCCCTGCGATGTCGCTCCGATGGGCTAACGCGGCCGGTGTCACATTTCCTCGGCGCCGGGGAAAACCGCTTGACCTCGGCCAGTGCAAACTGTTTGAACCGAGCCGCAACCGACCTTCCTGATCGCGACGGGTGGCGCCCATCATGGACGAACAGAACCGTAACCTGCTCCTGGCTTTCGTGCTCAGCCTGCTGGTGCTTGTTGTCTGGATGTGGATGTTTCCGCCCCCGGAACCCCCGCCGCAGACCGTCACGACCGAGGAAACCGACGCCCCCGCCGCCGATGACGCCCCCCTGACCGGCGCCCTGCCCGGTGAACCCGCGGGCGAGGAAGTGGCGGAGCTGCCGCGCATCCCCATCGACACGCCGCGTATCGAAGGCTCGATCAACCTGCTGGGCGGGCGCGTGGACGACCTGTCGCTGCGCGACTTCCGCGAAACCACCGACCCCGGCTCGGATATCGTCGAATTCCTGCGTCCCGAGGCGCAGGACGAGGCGTTCTACGCCCTCTACGGCTGGCGCCCCGGGCGTGATCTGGACTGGGACGCGGTGCCCGGCGCCACGACGCCCTGGGAACTGGTTGAAGGCGACCGGCTGACCCCGGATCGACCGGTGACCATCGCCTGGGACAACGGGCAGGGCCTGCGGTTCGTGCAACGCTACGAGATCGACGAGAACTTCATGTTCTCGGTCACCCAATCGGTCGAGAACACGGGCGGCGCCACCGCGCGGCTGGCGCCCTACGGGCTGATTGCGCGGCATGGCGAGCCTTCGGATCTGGAGAACTTCTTCATCCTGCACGAAGGCATCATCAAGGTTACCGACGGCACCCTGAACGAAGACAGCTACCGCAATACCCGCAACAACCGGGTCCACGAACGTGAAGGCACCAATGCCTCGGTCATCGACGTGACGGAAAACGGCTGGCTGGGCATCACCGACAAATACTGGATGGCAGCGCTGATCCCGCAGCCGGGCCAGCCGTTCACTGCCGTGTCGCGCTATGTTCCCTCGCGCGATCTGTATCAGACCCGCGCCGACCTGCCGACCGTCGTCGTCGGCCCCGGCGAGCGGGACGAGATCACCACCATGCTGTTTGCAGGTGCCAAGGAGTGGACCACCATCCGCACCTATGAGCGCGAGGCGGGCATCGACCGCTTCATCGACGCCATCGACTGGGGCTGGTTCTTCTTCCTGACCAAGCCGATCTTCGCGATCCTGTATTTCATCAATGGCATCATCGGCAACATGGGCTGGTCGATCATCACGCTGACGCTGCTGATCAAGGCGGTGCTCCTGCCTCTGGCGTGGAAATCCTATGTCTCCATGGCCCGTATGAAGGAGCTTCAGCCCGAGATGCTGGCCATCAAGGAGCGCGCTGGCGATGACCGCCAGAAGATGCAGCAGGAGATGATGAAGCTCTACAAGGAAAAGAAGGTGAACCCGGCGGCGGGCTGTCTGCCGATCCTGATGCAGATTCCCATCTTCTTCTCGCTCTACAAGGTGATCTTCGTCACGCTAGAGTTGCGCCATGCGCCCTGGTTCGGGGTGTTCCAGGACCTCTCGGCCCCGGATCCGACGTCGATCTTCAACTTCTTCGGGCTTCTGCCCTGGGCGGCGCCGCACCCCGAAAGCTTCCTGTCGCTGGTCTTCATCGGAATCCTGCCGATCCTGCTGGGCGTGTCCATGTGGTTCCAGATGCGGCTGAACCCCGCGCCCACGGACCCGATCCAGCAGGCGGTGTTCAACTGGATGCCCTGGCTGTTCATGTTCCTCCTGGGCTGGTTCGCCTCGGGGCTGGTGCTCTACTGGATCGCCAACAACGTGATCACCTTTGCGCAGCAGTATTCGATCATGCGGATGAACGGGCACAAGCCGGACCTGGTGGGCAATATCCTTGGCGCCTTCAAACGCTCGAAACCCGACAAACCGGCCGAGGCCAAGGGCGGCAAGGGCAAGTGAGCCTGCGGCTCGCCCATATCTTCCGCCATCCGATCAAGTCGCACGGGCGCGAGGAGCTGGACGCTGTGGCCCTGACCGAGGGCCGCTGCCTGCCCTGGGACCGGCACTGGGCGGTGGCGCATGAGGCTGCGCGCCTGATGGGCAACTGGGCCGATTGCGCCAATTTCTCGCGCGGGGCCAAGGCGCCTGCGCTGCAGGCCATCAACGCCACGCTGGACGAGGCGACGGCCACCCTGACCCTGACCCACCCCGACCGGCCTGCGCTGACGTTCCGCCCAGATGACGCGGCGGATGCGGCGCGCTTCCTGGACTGGGTGGCCCCGCTGGTGCCGGAAAATCGCGCCCGGCCCGCGAAGCTGGTCGCCACCGGCCGGGGGATGACGGACACGATGCTGGAAACGGTGTCGATCCTGTCGCTGACCTCGAACCGGATCCTGTCGCGGCGGATGGGGCTGGAGCTGGACCTGGACCTTGGCCGCTGGCGCGCCAACCTGTGGCTGGAGGGGCTGGACCCGTGGGAGGAGTTCGACCTGATCGACCGCACGCTCGCCATCGGCGAGGCGCGGCTGAAGGTGGTCGACCGCATCACCCGTTGCCGCGCCACCATGGCCAACCCCGCCACCGGCAAGATCGACGCGAACACGCTGGACGCGTTGGAAGACGCCTATGACCACAGCGATTTCGGCGTCTACGCGGTGGTGATGCAACCCGGCACCATTGGCGCGAACGATACGCTGACGGTGCTGCCGTGACCCTGCCCTTCCCCCAGACCCCAGACCCAGAGCCGCTGGCCGCGGAACGCGGGCGCAAGCTGTTCACCGGGCCGGTGGAGTTCCTCAAGGGCGTGGTGGCCATGGACGGCCTGCCCCCCGCCGACCGCCCCGAGGTCGCCTTTGCCGGGCGCTCGAACGTTGGCAAGTCCAGCCTGATCAATGCCCTGACCGGGCGCAAGACGCTCGCACGCACCTCGAACACGCCCGGCCGCACGCAGGAGATCAATTACTTCACCCTGGGCGAGAGCCACTACCTGGTCGACCTGCCCGGCTATGGCTTCGCCAAGGCGCCGGTGCCGGTGGTCGAGAAATGGCAGGCGCTGCTGCGCGCCTATCTGGCCGGGCGGGCGAACCTGCGCCGGGCCTTCGTGCTGGTGGATATCCGCCATGGGGTGAAGGACGTGGATCACGAAATCATGGACCTGCTGGACCGCTCCGCCGTGACCTTTCAGGTGGTGCTGACCAAGGCCGACAAGATCGGCACGGCGGCACAGGAGAAGACACTGGCGCAGGTCCGCGGTGCGTTGGCCCGCCATCCGGCGGCGTTCCCGGAACTGCTGGTCACCTCGTCCGAGAAGCGCGACGGGCTGGACACCCTGCGCGCGGTGATCGCCGGGCTGGGCTGAGATTACCGGCTCCGCTGCTCAGGCCGCCCGCAGGCCCAGCAAGGCGCGGGCTTGCGCACAGGTGGCAACGGGCCGTCCATGTTTTTCGCACAGCGCGACCGTCCGCGCCACCAGCGCCGCGTTCGACGGCGCCAGTGTGCTGCGGTCAAGGCGGATGTTGTCTTCCAGCCCCGTGCGCGTGTGCCCGCCGCGCGCGATGGCCCATTCGTTGACCCGGATCTGGTTCGCGCCGATCCCCGCGGCGCACCACAGCGCATCCGGGGCAAAGCGGCCCAGCGTTTTGATATAGATGTCGAGGATGCGTTCGTCGGCGATCATGGCGTTCTTCACCCCCATCACGAACTGCACGTAAAGCGGGCGCGGCAGCCGCCCGTCATCGGCCATCCGCGCCGCCTGGATGACGTGGGACAGGTCGAAAGCCTCGATCTCGGGCATGACGTCGTGCTTGCGCATCTCGGCGGCCAGCCAGTCCACCAGATCGGGCGGGTTTTCGTAGACCCGCGTGGGAAAGTTGTTCGACCCCACGGCGAGCGAGGCCATGTCCGGCCGCAGCGGCAGCATCCCCCCGCGTTCGGCCCCCGCGCCCGACCGCCCGCCGGTGGAAAACTGAATGATCATGTCCGGGCAATGGCGCTCGATACCCTCCTTCAGCCGGGCGAAGCGGTCCGGGTCGGAACTGGGCGTGCCGTCATCGTTGCGCACATGGCAATGCGCGATGCTCGCCCCGGCCTCATAGGCGGCCTGGGTGCTTTCGACCTGTTCGGAAACCGTGATCGGCACGGCCGGATTGTCGGCCTTGGTGGGGACCGAGCCGGTGATGGCGACGGCGATGATGCAGGGGGTGGTCATTGCGTTTCCTTGGAGGGTTTCTCGGCGGTTCGCGCGTATCCTAGACCGAGGTGCGATGCGGGCGCAAACAGGTGCGGCGCCGTTGGCTTCGCTACAGAAAGCGCCCCCTCAGCGCCCCGACCACCCCCCCCGATACATTTCCGGGCATTTCGGGGGCGCTGACCGGCGCGCAAGCGCACCGGTCAGGTCTGGCCGAGGTTGCCCGCGCAACCCGGCACGGGCCCGTCGCGTCAGACCCTCTCCAGCGCCACGGCGATCCCCTGCCCCACGCCGATGCACATGGTCGCCAGCGCCCGCCGCGCCGTGCCCTGCGCCAGTTCCAGCGCCGTCGTGCCGGTGATCCGCGCGCCCGACATGCCCAGCGGATGACCCAGCGCGATGGCGCCGCCGTTGGGGTTCACGCGCGGGTCATCATCGGCCAGCCCCAGGCCCCGCAGGCAGGCCACGCCCTGCGCGGCAAAAGCCTCGTTCAACTCGATCACGTCGAAATCCGCCATGCCGAGGCCCAGCCGCGCCAGCAGTTTCCGGGTCGCGGGCACCGGGCCAAGCCCCATGATGCGCGGCTCCACTCCGGCGGTGGAGCCGCCCAGAACCCGCGCCAGCGGCGTCAGCCCGTGGCGGGCCGCGGCCTCGGCGCTGGCCAGGATCAGCGCCGCCGCGCCGTCGTTGACGCCGCTGGAATTTCCGGCGGTGACCGAGCCGCCGGGGAACAGCGGCTTCAACCGCGCCAGTGCCTCGGCCGAGGTGGCGCGGGGGTGTTCGTCCTGCGTGACCTCGACCGGATCGCCCCGGCGCTGCGGCACGGCCACGGGTGTGATCTCGCGCTCCAGCCTTTCGCGCGCTTGCGCGGCCCGCTGTTGCGAGGCCAGCGCCATGGCATCCTGCGCCGCGCGCTCGATCCCGTGCTCGTCGGAAACGGTTTGTGCGGTCTGCGGCATGGCGTCGGTGCCGAAACCCGCGTGCATGGCCGGGTTGATGAAGCGCCAGCCGATGGTGGTGTCGAATATTTCGGCCCGGCGGGAAAACGCAGCGTCAGCCTTCGGCACCACAAAGGGCGCGCGCGACATGCTCTCCACCCCGCCCGCGATCATCATTTCCGCCTCGCCCGCCGCGATCGCCCGCGCCGCCGTCAGCACCGCGTCCATGCCGGACCCGCACAGCCGGTTGATCGTGGTCCCGGTGACCTCGACCGGCAGCCCGGCCAGCAGGACCGACATGCGCGCCACGTTGCGGCAATCCTCGCCCGCCTGGTTGGCGCAGCCGAAGATCACGTCATCCACCGCCGCCCAGTCGACCCTTGCGTTGCGCGCCATCAGCGCGCGCAGCGGTACCGCGCCCAGATCATCGGGGCGCACCGTGGCCATCGCGCCGCCGTAGCGCCCGATGGGGGTGCGGATGTAATCGCAGATGAAGACCTCGGTCATTGGGCGCCCCCTCGCCTGCGCCCGAAGGGGCGCAGGCCGCACGCTGGCAGGACCGCACGCCCGGATCAAGGGGGATCAGGAGGCGCCGGCACCGGCACTGGCGCCAGCGCACGCCGCAACCGTTCGCCACAAGCTCCGACAGCGCATGTCGCCGCTTTCGCGCCCGGGATTCCCGCGCCGGTATCTTC
>SKMI01000128.1 GCA_007121115.1 Paracoccaceae bacterium
ACAGACCCGCCCAGACGGTCGCCTGAGTCAACCGTATCGCGCCGGTTCATATCGCCTGCTGCGCCTCCGCCTCGGCGGCGGCCTCGGCGGCGGCCTCCATCGCCAGCAGGATCGAGGCATGGCGGTTGCGATAGTCCCGCGCCGGTTCCAACACCTCGAACCCGTCGAAGGGCGCCTCCGGCACCGGCCCGCCGGACTTCAGCATCGCCCGCAGCGCATCGCGCGCCGCCTCCAGCTCCGCCCGGTTGCGACCGATCACCGCACCCCCAAGGACCGCCGCTGCTGCCTGACCCAACGCGCAGGCCTTCACCTCCTGCCCGAAGCGGGATACGCGCCCGTCTTCCATGTCCAGATCCACCGTCACCGTGGACCCGCACAGCGGCGAGCGGCGCTTGACGCTGGCCTGCGGGGCCTCCAGCCGCCCCAGATGCGGGATCTCGGACGCCAGCGCCAGGATCCGCCCGGAATAGAGCTTGATCAGGTCGGCATTCTCGGTCACCGGGCTTCCCCTTGCGGCTATCCTGTCCTAAGCGGTCTTCCCGCCCATGAGCAGGAGATAACGCATGCGCTTCGATCCGCAATCCCTACGTTATGACGACAAGGGCCTGATCCCCTGCATCGCCCAGGATCATGCGACCGGCGAGGTGCTGATGGTCGCCTGGATGAACGCCGAGGCCGTGACTCAAACGCTGGAGAGCGGGCGCGTCACCTACTGGTCGCGCTCGCGCGCGGCGCTCTGGGTGAAGGGCGAAAGCTCGGGCCACGTGCAGAAACTGGTCGAATTGCGCATCGACTGCGACCGCGACTGCCTGCTGGCGCTGGTCGAGCAGACCGGCCCGGCCTGCCACACCAACCGGCGCAGTTGCTTCTACACCGCCCTGCGCGATGGGGCCGAGGTCGAGATCATGACGCCGCAGGCAGATTGACGAGAGCACGGATCTCTGCCGGGCTGGCGCCTTCGGCACGGTAAAGCGCAATCGCGCGCGCATCGTCGCGCTTGGCCAGCCGCTTGCCCCCGCCGTCGCGAATCAGCCGGTGGTGGTGATAACGCGGCACCGTCAGGCCCAGCAGGCGCTGGAGCAACACGTGGATGAAACTGGCCTCGAACAGGTCGACGCCGCGCACCACCTCGGTTATCCCCTGCGCGGCATCGTCCACCACCACCGACAGGTGATAGCTGGTGCCCAGATCGCGCCGCGCCAGCACCACATCGCCGACCGCTGCGCGCATCCAGTCCGGGTCCAGCCCGTGCGTCCCGGCAAACTCCGCGCCGGTCTCGGTGAAGGCCGCCGCCCCGGCCAGCGTCAGCGCCCGGCCCATGTCCAGCCGCAGCGCATCCTCCGGCCCGGCCTCGGCCATGGACCGCCCGCGACAGGTGCCGGGATAGACCAGACCATCGGGCCCCACCACCGCCACCCCTTCCTGCGGGGCCGACACCGCAGCCCGGATGTCCGCACGCCGACAGCGGCAGGGAAACAGCACCCCCAATTCCGCCAGCCGATCCAGCGCTGCCCGGTAAGCCCCCATCCGCGCCGATTGCCGCATCACCGGTTCCGGCCAGTCCAGCCCCAGCCAGCGCAAATCGTCGAAGATCGCCGCCTCATACTCCGGCCGGCACCGTGCCTGATCGATATCCTCGATCCGCAGCAGGAACCGCCCCTCCCGCCCGCGGGCCCGGTCCCAGGCCACCAGCGCCGAAAACGCATGCCCCAGATGCAACGGCCCCGTGGGCGAGGGCGCGAACCGCGTCACACTGCCCGCACCCCCGGCCACCCCCATCATCTGTGCGAAAATATCCCGGGGGGTCCGGGGGGCTGGCCCTCCGGCTTATGGCCCGGTCCGGGGGGCTGGCCCCCCGGCTTATGGCCCGGTCCGGGGGGCTGGCCCCCCGGCGCCGCCACGGCCTCTGCCATCTCGGGCGCCGGACCCTGCGCCGCCAGCCAGTCGCGGAACGCGGCCTTGGCGCGGTCGGTATAGGCCCGATACCGCTCCTTGCGCCCGCGCCGTCCGCCACGGGCCTCGATGGGCGGGAACAGGCCGAAATTGACATTCATCGGCTGAAAGGTCTTTGCCTCGGCATCGCCGGTGATATGGGCGACCAGCGCGCCCATGGCGGTTTCGCGCGGGGGCGGGGGCAGGGCGCCGCCCAGAAGTTCCGCCGCCGCCAGCCGCCCGGCCAGCAGCCCCATGGCCGCGCTTTCCACATAGCCCTCGACCCCGGTGATCTGCCCGGCAAAGCGGATGTGCGCGCGCGCCCGCAGTCGCATCTCGCGGTCCAGAAGCGTGGGCGAATTGATGAAGGTGTTGCGATGGATGCCACCCAGCCGCGCGAATTGCGCCTCTTCCAGGCCGGGGATCATCCGGAACACCTGCGTCTGCGCGCCGTATTTCATCTTGGTCTGGAAACCCACGATATTGTAGAGCGTGCCCAGCGCGTTATCGCGCCGCAATTGCACCACCGCATGGGGCTTCACCTCCGGCGCATGGGGGTTGGTCAGGCCCACGGGCTTCATCGGACCGTGGCGCAGCGTCTCGCGCCCGCGCTCGGCCATCACCTCGATGGGCAGGCAGCCGTCGAAATACTGCGCCGTCTCGCCGGGTTTGAAGGCGGTCTTGTCGGCCGCCAGCAGCGCATCGATGAAAGCCTCGTATTGCGCGCGGTCCATCGGGCAGTTCAGGTAGGCGGTGCGCTCTTCCTCGGTCTCGCCCTTGTCATAGCGTGACTGGAACCAGGCCTTGGACAGGTCCACGCTGTCGAAATGCACGATCGGCGCGATGGCGTCGAAGAACGCCAGCTGGTCCGCACCCGTCGCCTCCCGGATCGCCTCGGCCAGCGCGCCCGAGGTCAGAGGGCCAGTGGCGATGATCCACTGTCCCTCGTTCGGCAACTCCCGGACCTCGCTCTCCACCACCTTGACCCGCGGATGCGCGCGCAGCCGCGCGGTGACGCCTGCGGCAAAGGCATCGCGGTCCACTGCCAGCGCGCCACCGGCGGGCAGGGCGTGCGTGTCGGCCATGTCGATGATCAGCCCGCCCGCCGCGCGCATCTCCCAGTGCAACAGCCCCACGGCGTTGTTCTCGTCATCGTCCGAGCGGAAGGAGTTCGAGCACACCATCTCGGCCAGATCGCCGGTGCGGTGCGCGAAGGTGCCGACCTTCGGGCGCATCTCGTGGATGACCACGTTGACGCCCATGTTGGCGGCCTGCCAGGCGGCCTCGGCCCCGGCCATGCCGCCGCCGACGATATTGAGAACCTGTGTCATGGGGGTGATCTAGCGGTTGCGTGGCGCTCTGTGAAGGGGCGGGCGACGCGCGCTGATACGCGACCCGCGTCAGTTCCCGCGCACCAGCTTGCCGGGGTTCATGATGCCCGCAGGGTCCAGCGCGCGCTTGATCCGGCCCATGACCTCCCAGCCCGCGCCGTGCTCGGTTTCCATGTAGCCCAGCTTGCCCATGCCGATCCCGTGCTCGCCGCTGACCGTGCCGCCCAGACGCAGCGCGCGCTCGGCCATCGCCCCGGCCAGCGCCTTGGCGCGCCGCAATTCCTCCGCATCGCCCTTGCGCGGCATCAGCAGCGCGTGGAAATTCCCGTCCCCCACATGGCCCAGGATCGGTCCCGGAATGCCGCTGTCGGCGATATCCGCCGCCGACTCCTCCACCGCCTCGGCCAGGCGCGAGATCGGCACGCAGACATCGGTGGTCAGCGGGTCAGTGTCCGGATAAAGCGCGCGGGCGGTGTAATAGGCGTTGTGCCGCAGCTTCCACAGCGCATTGCGCTCCTGGGGCCGCGTGGCCCAGCGGAACCCGGCCCCGCCCGCATCGGCAACGATCTCGCCGAACGCCTCGGCCTGCGCCTGCACGCCCGCGTCCGAGCCGTGAAACTCCACCATAAGATGCGGCTGCAACGGCAGGTCCAGCCCCGCCTGATCGTTGAAGATCGCCGCGAAACCCGCGTCCAGAAACTCGATCCGCGCCATGGGAATGCCCGACTGGATGGTGGCCGTGACCGCCGCCACCGCCGCGCCCATGTCCGGAAAGGCGCAGGTCGCGGCGCTGATCGCCTCGGGCTGGCCCTGCAGCCGCAGCGTGAGTTCCGTGATCAGCCCCAGCGTGCCCTCGGCGCCGACGAACAGCCCGGTCAGATCATAGCCGGTGCTGGACTTGGGCGCCGCCGAGCCGGTGCGGATCACCGTTGCGTCGGCCAGCACCGCCTCCAGCGCCAGCACATTGGCGCGCATGGTCCCATACCGCACCGCCGTGGTCCCCGAAGCCCGCGTCGACGCCATCCCGCCCAGCGAGGCATTGGCCCCCGGGTCCACCGGAAAGAACAGCCCCGTGGCGCGCAGCTCGTTGTTCAGCCCCTCGCGCGTGACCCCGGGCTGGACCACTGCCATCATGTCCTCGGCCCCGATCCGCAGCACCTTGTTCATGCGCGAAAAATCCACCGTCACGCCGCCGCGCGGCGCCAGCGCATGCCCTTCGAGCGAGGTGCCCGTGCCCCAGCCGATCACCGGGACCCCATGCGCGGCGCAGACCCGCACGATCGCAGCTACCTCGTCCGTGCTCTCGGGATAGGCCACCGCATCGGGCGCCATGTCCTGCAAAAGCGCCTCGGAGCGCCCATGCAGGGCCCGGTCGGACTCGCCTGTATTCAGACGCGCGCCCAGAAGCGTCTGCAACGCCGCAATCGCCACCTCATGCGCCATCATCATCCCCCTTCAGCCCACCCCGCACGCCCCCGACAAAGCACGGCTGATCCTTCATCTTGCCGCAAATACCCTCAGGGCGGTGAGCCAGCCTTCAGGCTGGCGAGGGGGCAGAATGCCCCCTCAATCCGCACGCAGTGCCAGAAAACCTGCGCCCGGCACGGGCGCGCCGCAAGGTCACACCCGCTCGACCGTCACCTCGCCCGCGTCGAAGGCCAGATACCCACGGATGGCGGCGAAATCGTCGGGCGCGGCCTCGTAGCTCAGTGCCGCGTTCTTCAGCGTTCCGCCGGGGCTGGTGATGTGGTAATGCGTCGCCGCGCCGCGTTGGTCGCAGGCGCTTTGCCGGTCCGACGCTTCCAGAAAGGCCATGGCCACGTCGCCGCGCGGGAAGTAGATGACGAAGGGCGCCTCGCCTTCGACCACCTCCATGGCGGCGCGGGTCTCGGCGATCACGGCGCCCTCGGCGCGCACGACCCATGTGCCTTCGGCCGGGTAGATGCGAATCTCTGTCATGGCGTGTCCCTTCCATTTTGGCGGTGTTCTAACGCGAGATCACCGCGAAACAAACCCCGGTGATGTGGCGCGCCCTTTGCAGTGGCGCGCGGGGCCGTGGCGATCAAACTCCGGTGGATGGCGCAAGAGCCGTGCCGGCGCAGGGTTTTCCTGCGTGTCAAACCGGTGTATGTCCCTCGGCGTCAGGGCGCCCGCCACAAGGGGCCACCGCGGGCCACCGCGGGCGGACCGCGCCGGGGCGGCCTGTTCCAGGATGCCAGAGGAGTGCAGAATGCGCCGCGTTGTCGTTACCGGTCTGGGGATCGTCTCGCCGCTGGCCTGCGGGGTCGGGCCGACCTGGCGCCGCCTGCTTGCCGGGCAGTCCGGGGCCGGACCGATCACCCGCTTCGATGCCTCGGCGCTGGCCACCACCTACGCCTGCGAAGTACCGCGCGGGGAGGGCAGTGCCGCTGATGACGACAGCTTCAACCCCACCGACTGGATGGCGCCCAAGGAGGCGCGCAAGGTCGACGAGTTCATCCTTTATGGCATCGCCGCCGCCGATCAGGCCGTGCACGACGCCGGCTGGACGCCCGAGGGCGCGGAGGCCCGCGCGCGCACCGGCGTGATGATCGGTTCCGGCATCGGCGGGCTGCAGACCATCGCCGAAACCGCCTATCTGATCCGCGACAAGGGGGCCAAGCGCGTCTCGCCCTTCTTCATCCCGGGCTCGCTCATCAACCTGATCAGCGGGCAGGTCAGCATCCGCTTCGGTTTCAAGGGGCCGAATCATTCGGTGGTCACGGCGTGCTCCACCGGCGCCCATGCCATTGGCGATGCCGCGCGGCTGATCCAACTGGGGGACGCCGATGTGATGGTCGCCGGGGGTGCCGAAAGTGCCATCTGCGAGATCGGCATCGCCGGGTTCAACGCCTGCAAGGCGCTGTCGACCAAGCGCCCCGACGATCCGCAGGCCGCCAGCCGGCCCTATGACGCCGACCGCGACGGGTTCGTGATGGGCGAGGGCGCGGGCGTCGTGGTGCTGGAGGATTTGGAACACGCCCGCGCGCGCGGCGCGAAGATCTACGCCGAGGTGCTGGGCTACGGGATGTCGGGCGACGCCTATCACATCACCGCGCCGTCCGAGGACGGCGACGGCGCCTTCCGCTCGATGATGGCGGCGGTCAAGCGCGCGGGCCTCGCGCCCGGCGATATCGACTACATCAACGCGCATGGCACCTCGACCATGGCCGATGTGATCGAACTTGCGGCGGTGGAGCGGATGATGGGAGAGGCAGCGGCGAAAGCCACCATGTCGTCGACGAAATCTGCCATCGGGCACCTGCTGGGCGCGGCGGGCGCGGTCGAGGCGATCTTTTCCATCCTGGCGATCCGCGATCAGGTGGCGCCGCCGACCATCAACCTCGACAACCCGGCGGTGGAGACTTCGCTGGACCTGGCCCCCAATGCGGCCCGGGAACGTGCGATCAACGTTGCGCTGTCCAACAGCTTCGGCTTCGGGGGCACCAATGCCAGCCTGATCTTCGGACGGCTGGCGGACAGCTGAGGGGCAGGGGATGCGCCATATCGCGGCAAATGCGCTGACGCTGCTGATCGTCGGGCTGGTGGTGCTGGGCGGGATCATCTCCTGGGGCCAGCGCGAATTCGTGGCCGAGGGGCCGCTGCAGAGCACCATCTGCCTGCGGGTGGAGCCGGGGGCGAGCCTGCGCGCAGTGTCGCAATCGCTGGACGCGCAGGGCGCGGTGCGCAACACGTCGGTGTTCCGTATCGGGGCGCAATACACCGACCGCGCCGACCGGCTGCGCTTCGGTTCGTATCTGGTGCACGAGGGCGCCTCGATGGATGAGATCCTCGACATTGTCACCCGCGGCGGGGCATCGACCTGCGGGTCGGAAGTGCTGTTCCGCATCGGTGTGACCCGGGCCGAAACGATCCTGCGCGAACTGGACCCGGAGACCCAGCGTTTTGTTGAACTGGCACGCTTCGATGCCGAGACCGAAGAGCTGCCCGAGGTCTACGCGGAATTCACCGCCGCGCCGGACGTGCGCTACCGGGTCGCCGTGGCGGAAGGGGCGACAAGCTGGCAGGTCTGGGACGCGCTGAACCGCGCCGCTTTCCTGGATGGCGAGGTGGAAGAGCAGCCCGAGGAGGGCTGGCTCGCGCCCGACAGCTACGAGGTCCAGGCCGGGGCCGACCGCGGCGCATTGCTGGCGCGGATGCGTGCGCGTCAGGAGAGTATCCTGAACGAGCTTTGGGAAACGCGGCAGGAGGATCTGCCGTATGAGACCCCTTATGAGGCGCTGATCATGGCCTCGATCGTGGAAAAGGAAACCGGTGTCGCGGACGAGCGGCGGCAGGTGGCCAGCGTCTTTGTCAACCGGTTGCGGGTGCCCATGCGGTTGCAGACCGACCCGACGGTGATCTATGGCATCACCGAAGGGCGCGGCACGCTGGGGCGCGGCATCCGGCAATCCGAGCTGAACGCAGTTACGCCGTATAACACCTATCGCATCGACGGGCTGCCTCCAACGCCCATTGCCAACCCGGGGCGCGCGGCGATTGCCGCTGCGCTGGACCCGGATGACACGCCATACCTCTATTTCGTGGCCGACGGCACCGGCGGGCACACCTTCAGCACCAACCTGGCGGATCACAATCGCGCCGTGGCCCGCTGGCGCGAGATTGAGGCGGACATGCGCGCGCGCCAGCTCGAAGAGCAGCAGGGGAACTGACTGTCGGCGGCTGAGGTGACCTTCTGAGGTGACCTTGCGGAGCGCCCGTTCCGGGCGCAGGCCTTCTGGCGCTGACGCGCGGTTGAAGGGGGCATTCTGCCCCCTCTGCGCGCAAGCGCGCATTCACCCCCTGGGGATATTTCGGCACAGATGATGGGGTGCGGTCGGGGGATCAGTCCGCAGGGCCGAGGTGGCGCGTGCCGCGGGCCGCGGCCAGCGCGATCTGGCGCTGGCGTTCGCGGAAGGCGGCGCGGCGTTCTGGGGAGAATTCGCCCGCGCACTGGTGGCATTGGACGCCGGGCTCGAATTCCGGGCGGGTCAGGTCTTCGGGGGCGAGCGGGCGGCGGCAGGCGTGGCAGAGGCTGTGCGGGCCCTCGCGCAGGCCGTGTTCCACCGACACGCGCTGGTCGAAGACGAAGCAGGCGCCGTGCCAGCGGCTTTGGTCTTCGGGGATCTGTTCAAGGTATTTCAGGATGCCACCCTTGAGGTGGTAGACCGCTTCGACGCCCTGACCCAGCAGGTAGTTGGTGGATTTTTCGCAGCGGATCCCGCCGGTGCAGAACATGGCGATGCGTTTGTTGTGGAAACGGTGGCGGTTCTGCGCCCACCAGCCGGGGAAATCGCGGAAGCTGGCGGTGCCGGGGTCGATGGCGCCCTCGAAGCTGCCGATGGCGACCTCATAGGCGTTGCGGGTGTCGATGACCGCCACATCGGG
>SKMI01000023.1 GCA_007121115.1 Paracoccaceae bacterium
CGGCGCGGGCATGCCCACGGTCAGTTCCGGATCGCAGATGGTCACCGTGGGCATCAGCTTCGGGTGAAAGATGAGCTTCTTGGCGTGGCTCGCGCTGTCGGTCAAAACGCCCGCGCGCCCCACCTCGGAACCAGTCCCGGCGGTGGTCGGCAGGGCGACGATCGGGACGATGGTGTCGGGGTTGGCGCGCGTCCACCAGTCGCCCACATCCTCCAGTTCCCAGACGCGCACCGGCTGATCGACCATCAGCGCGATCATCTTGCCCAGATCGAGCGCCGAGCCGCCGCCGAAGGCCACCACACCGTCATGCCCGCCTGCGCGATAGACCTCCAGCCCCGCGTGCATGTTCGCCTCGGTCGGGTTCGGGTCCACGCCGTCGAACACCGCCCGGCCCAGTCCGGCGCTTTCCAGCACATCGAGCGCCAGCGCCGTGATCGGCAGCGCCGCCAGCGCGCGGTCGGTGACCAGCAGCGGGCGCGTGATCCCCGCCGCGGCGCAGGCCGCGCCCAGTTCGCCGATCCGCCCGCAGCCGAACCAGACATCGGTCGGATAGCTCCAGTTGGCCCTTGGCACGCTCACGTTTTCACCACTCATGCGGCCCCCTTCTTCAGATGATAGGACTTGGGCCGCGTCACCGAATGGTAGCCCAGCACGGAAAGCGCCGCGCCCCGGCCGGTGTCCTTGCACCCGGTCCAGCACAGCGCCGGATCCAGATAATCGCAGCGGTTCATGAACACCGTCCCGGTTTCGATCTGCGCGCCGATCTCGGCCGCGGTGTCGACATCCGCCGTCCAGACCGAAGCCGTCAGCCCATAGGGCGAATCATTCATCAGTCGCACCGCCTCGGCATCGTCCTTGACCTTCATGATCCCGGCGACGGGGCCGAAGCTCTCCTCGCGCATCACCCGCATCGAATGGTCCACATCCACCAGCAGTTGCGGCGCCAGATAGGCCCCCCCGTCATCGGTCGGGAAGCGCGCGGGGTCAATCAGCGCCCTCGCCCCGGCGCCAACCGCCTCGGCCACTTGCCCGCGCACCAACTGCGCGAAGCGCGCATGCGCCATGGGGCCCAACGTGGTCTCCGGATCGAAGGGATTGCCGAGTTTCAGCCCATGCACCCATTCGGCCGCCTTCTCGACGAATGCATCATACAGGCTCTCATGCACATAGATCCGCTCGATCCCGCAGCAGCACTGCCCGGCGTTGAACATGGCGCCATCCATCAGGCCATCCACCGCCGCGTCCAGATCCGCATCGGCGCGCACATAGCCCGGATCCTTGCCGCCCAGTTCCAGCCCCAGCGCCGTGAAGGTCCCCGCCGCCGCGCGCTCGATCGCCTGCCCGCCGCCGACCGAGCCGGTGAAATTCACGAAACCGAAATTGCGCCCGGCAATCAGGTGTTCGGTCACTGCATGATCCAGCAGCAGGTTCTGGCACACCTCCTCGGGCACGCCGCCGCGGTGCATGGCCGCCGCGATCCGCTCGCCCACCAGCAAGGTCTGCGAGGCGTGTTTCAATACCACCGCATTCCCGGCGATCAGCGTTGGGACAATCGTGTTCATCGCGGTCAGATAGGGGTAATTCCAGGGCGCGATGACAAACACCACGCCCATCGGTTCGCGCGCCAGCACCCTGCGGAACCGCGCGCCATTCTCGATCACCGAATCCGCCAGCGCCTCGGTGGCGATCCCGGCCATGTAATCGGCCCGCTCGCGCATGCCGCCGAATTCGCCGCCATAGCGCACCGGGCGGCCCATCTGCCAGGCCAGTTCCGGCACCACCGCCGCGGCCTCGGCTTCCAGCGCTGCCACCCCGGCCATCACCTTCGCCACCCGCTCGTCCAGCGGCACCCGCGCCCAGTCGCGCTGCGCGCCACGGGCGCGGGTCACCGCCGCCTCGGCGGCCTCGTGCGCCAGCGCCGTGCGTTCCGCGAACACGGACCCGTCCACCGGCGAAATCAGCCTGATCGTCGTCATCCCGGCTCCACGCCTCCTGCTTCAACTTGCCGAAAATACCCATAGGACACTGCCCGCCAAGGGCGTGCCCCCGCGGGCCAAGGCGCAACGCCCCTCACCCCCGCTCGAACAGGCGCGCGCGCTCCCAGTCGGTGACCACACGGTCGTGCTCCTCCACCTCCCAGCGGGCGGCGCGGATGTAATGCTCTACCACATCGTCGCCGAAAGCGGCGCGCAGCATGGCCGAGCCCTCCAGCAGGTCCGCCGCCTCGCGCAGGGTCTTCGGTATCTCCCGCGCCCCTGCGGCGCCATAGGCATCGCCGCGCATCTCGGGCTCCAGCTCCATCCCGGCCTCGATCCCCGCCAGCCCGGCCGCCAGCAGCGCCGCGCAGGCCAGATAAGGGTTCAGATCCGCCCCGCCGATCCGGCACTCCACCCGCAACGCCTTCGACCCCTCGCCGCAGACCCGGAACCCGGCGGTGCGGTTGTCCAGCGACCACACCGCCTTGGTCGGCGCGAACATGCCGACGCAGAAGCGTTTGTAGCTGTTCACATAGGGCGCCAGGAAGGCCGTGATCTCGCGCGCGTGGGCCAGTTGCCCGGCCATGAACTGCCGCATCACCGGCGACATGCCGTACTCGGCACCCTCGTCCAGAAACGCAGGCGCGCCATCCTCGGTCCAGAGCGACTGGTGCACATGGCTCGATGATCCCGCGCGCTCATGGTCATACTTGGCCATGAAGGTCACCGACTTGCCAAGCGCATGCGCGATCTCCTTCGCCGCCTGCTTGGTGATGACGTGATAATCCGCCGTGGCCAGCATCTCGGCATAGCGGATGTTGATCTCCTCCTGCCCGGCCTCGGCCTCACCCTTGGTGTTTTCCACCGGGACGCCCGCGCCATAAAGCCCGTTGCGGAGTGCCCGCATCAAGGGCTCCTCCTTCGAGGTCTGGAAGATGTGGTAATCCTCGTTGTAACCGGAAATCGGCGTCAGATGCCCGGTGCCCGCATCGCGCAACGCCTCATAGGACTGCTCGAAGACGAAGAACTCCAGCTCCGTCGCCGCCATCGGCACGAAGCCCAGCGCCTGCGCCCGCTCGACCTGCCGTTTCAGGATCGCGCGCGGGGAAATCGGCACCTCGGCATGGGTGGCATGGTCCTGCAGGTCGCA
Organism: Paracoccaceae bacterium; assembly: GCA_007121115.1. Taxonomy (GTDB): domain Bacteria; phylum Pseudomonadota; class Alphaproteobacteria; order Rhodobacterales; family Rhodobacteraceae; genus Rhabdonatronobacter. Next base: position 3,127 of record SKMI01000023.1, read on the forward strand.
GAGCACCAGCGCGCTGCCGGGAAGCCACGGCACGCGCCGCAGGGTCGCGAGGTCCGGCACCATGGTATAGTCGCCATACCCCGCCTCCCAACTGGTGGAGCGGTAGCCGGGGACGGTGAACATCTCCATGTCCGTGGCCAGCAGGTAGTTGCAGCAATGCGTCTCGCGCCAGCCGCTGTCCAGGAAATGCGCGGCGTGAAAGCGCTTGCCCATCAGCCGACCCTGCATGTCGGGCGCCGCCACCAGCACGGTGTCGATCTCGCCCGCCTCGAAGGCGGCGCGCAGCCCATCCAGCGTCATTACCCCGCCCATGCCGTCCCTCCCCGCCGCCGGGTCTTCATCTTGCCGGAAATACCCTCAGGGGGGTCCGGGGGGCAGAATGCCCCCCGGCCTTGTCCCGCAAGGCGCCGCAGCGCCGGACGTGTCAGGCGTTGACGCTGTCCTTCAGCGCCTTGGCAAAGGTCATCTTGACCGCCCGGTCGGCGGGCTTGGTCATGGTCTCGCCGGTGGCGGGGTTGCGTACCTGGCGTTCGGGGCGCGCGCGGCAGGCGATCTTTCCGACGCCGGGCAGGGTCACGGCGCCCCCGGCCGAAACCTCGCGCGTGATGATATCGGTCAGCGCATCGACAGCGGCGGTGGCGGTCTTCTTGTCGGTGTCCATGGCCTCGGCCAGGGCGGCGACAAGCTGCGTCTTGGTCATCGGTTTTGCGGTCATCTGTCTCTCCTGATTATCCGCGCCTGTTGTCCGGCGCTGGGGTTGCAGCCGGCATCTAGCCGCAACAAGCCGGGTTACACAATCGCCCAGGCCCGCAAAACTTGGGGCTCAGGGCGCATTTTTCGCCTGAACGCGCACTCAGGGTCACAAAAAGGCGGTTTCGTCGAAGCTGCGCAGCTTGCGCGAGTGGATCCGCTCCAGGGGCATGTCGCGCAGCCGCTCCATGGCCCGGATGCCGATCTGCAGATGCCGCGCCACCTGCGTCCTGTAGAAGGCGCTCGCCATGCCGGGCAGTTTCAGCTCGCCATGCAGCGGTTTGTCGGACACGCACAGAAGCGTGCCATAGGGCACCCGGAAGCGGAACCCGTTGGCGGCGATGGTCGCACTTTCCATGTCCAGCGCAATCGCGCGGGACTGCGACAGCCGCTGCACCGGGCCGGACTGGTCGCGCAATTCCCAGTTGCGGTTGTCGATTGTGGCCACGGTGCCGGTGCGCATGATCTTCTTCAGTTCGTAGCCGTCAAGCTGCGTGACCTCGGCCACCGCATCTTGCAGCGCGATCTGGATTTCCGCCAGCGCCGGGATCGGCACCCAGACCGGCAGGTCCGCGTCCAGCACGTTGTCTTCGCGCAGATAGGCGTGGGCGAGGACGAAATCGCCCAGCGATTGCGAGTTCCGCAACCCCGCACAATGGCCCACCATGAGCCACGCGTGGGGCCGCAGGACGGCGATATGGTCGGTGGCGGTCTTGGCGTTCGACGGCCCCACCCCGATGTTGACCAGCGTGATTCCGGCGCTGCGGTCGCGCTTCAGGTGATAGGTCGGCATCTGCGGCAGCCGCGGCAGCGTCGGCATCTCCGCCTGTGCGTCGGTGATGACATGATCGCCGGGGCCGACAAAGGCGGTATAGCCGCTTTCCGGGTCCGCCAGCGCCTTGCGGGCAAAGGCCTCGAACTCGTCGACATAGAACTGGTAGTTGGTGAACAGGATGTGGTTCTGGAAATGCTCGGGGGTGGTTGCGGTGTAATGCGCCAGCCGCGCGAGCGAATAATCCACCCGCTGCGCCGTGAACGCTGCCAGCGGGACCGAGCTATCCGGATTCAGCACTCCCTCGCCGTTGACGATGTCATCGTTGGTGGTGGCCAGGTCCGGCACGTCGAAGATGTCGCGCAAGCTCAGCGTCATCTCGCCGTTCTGGGGCAGCGCCACGTCGCCGCGCCCGGACATGGCGAAGTGCAGCGGGATGGGCGTTGTGGACAGCCCCACCGTCACCGGCACCGAGTGGTTCTTCATCAACAGGCCAATCTGCTGTTCCAGATAGTGCCGGAACAGGTCCGGGCGGGTGACCGTGGTGGCATAGGTCCCCGGCTGGGCGACATGGCCGAAGGCCAGCCGAGAATCGGCGGCGTCAAAGCGCGTGGTGGTGATCCGGATTTCGGGGTAGAAGGCGCGGAACCGCTCTCTTGGCACCTCCCCCGCCACGACCGCGTTGAACCGCTCCACCAGGAACCCGGTGGCATCGGCGTAAAGCGCCTTGAGCTGCGCCACCGCGGCAGCCGGGTCGGTGAACAGGCGCGGCTCGGCGCTGGGCGGGGTCAGGATGGGGAGCGTATCGGTCTGGGTCATGGAGTTGCTTTCAACGGATGGTCCGGCGCGTGCCGGGGCGTCACAGTGCCACCGAAGCCGGGGGGCTGGCAAGTCGTCCGCCCGCCTGCAGGCGGCGCCGCGCGCGCCCCTCCGACCCCGGGGTCTGGCGCTTGCCGCGGCCAGCGGCTATGGCGAGAGGGAGGCAGGACGTGCATCGGAGGCAGGCTTGGACATTCGTGCAATCGCCATGGGCCTTGCCTTCGCGTTCATGTGGTCCTCGGCCTTCACCTCGGCCCGCATGATCGTGCTGGACGCGCCGCCGCTGACGGCGCTGGCGATCCGGTTTCTGATCTCGGGGCTGATCGGCGTGGCCATCGCGCGGGCCATGGGGCAGGACTGGGCGCTGACCCGCGCCCAGTGGCGGGCGACGGCGGTCTTCGGCATCTGCCAGAATGCGCTGTATCTGGGGCTCTATTTCGTCGCCATGCAGACGGTCGAGGCATCATTGGCGGCCATCGTCGCCTCGACCATGCCGCTGGTGGTGGCGGCGGCAAGCTGGCTGGTGCTGGGCGAGCGGCTGCGCCCGCTGGCCATCGCCGGGCTGTTGGCGGGGTTCGCGGGCGTGGGGCTGATCATGGGCGTGCGGCTGGGCGGTGGGGTGGACGGGTTCGGCCTGGCGCTCTGCGTGATCGGGGTGGGGGCGCTGACGGTGGCGACGCTGGCGGTGCGCGGGGCCTCGGCCACGGGCGGGAACCTCTTGATGGTGGTGGGGCTGCAGATGCTGATCGGGTCGGCGGCGCTGGCAATTCCGGCAGTGGCGCTGGAAAGCTGGGAGGTGACCTGGTCCTGGCGGCTGATCGGCGCGTTCACCTACACCACGCTGGTGCCGGGGCTGGCGGCGACCTGGGTGTGGTTCGCGCTGGTGGGACGGATCGGTGCGGTGCGCGCCGCGACCTTCCACTTCCTCAACCCATTCTTCGGTGTCGCCATCGCGGCCGCGCTGCTGGGCGAGGCGCTGGGGCTCTTCGACCTGATCGGCGTGGCGGTCATCATGGGCGGCATGCTCGCGGTGCAATGGGCGCGCGCGCCGCGCTGAGCAGTGGCGGTGGCGTGCCAGTAGCGCCCTCGGGCCGCGCCCACCCCCCGCCCTGCGCACCCCGAGGGCGCTTCCCGCGCTGTCGCGCGCGCGGGGTCAGCGCCGGTGGTAGGGGCTGCCCGCAAGAATAGTGGTGGCGCGGTAGATCTGTTCGGCCAGCATTACCCGCGCCAGCATGTGCGGCCAGACCATCGCGCCGAAGCACAGCACCAGATCGGCGCCGTCGCGCAGGCCCGGCTCCAACCCGTCCGCGCCGCCGATCACGAAGCCCGCGTCCTGCGCGCCATCGTCGCGCCAGCTTGCCAGCAACGCCGCGAATCCCGGCGAATCGAGCTCCCGCCCGCGTTCATCCAGCACCACCCGCCGCGCGCCTTGGGGAAGGGCGCGCATCAGCGCCTCGGCCTCGGCCGCCGCGCCGGTGACCTTGCGTTCGTCGATCTGGTGTTCGGTGACGGGGCCAAGCCCCAGCGGGCGACCGCTGCGTGTGGCGCGGGTCAGATAATCATCGACCAGCGCGCGCTCCGGCCCGCCGCGCAGCCGCCCCACGGCGGCGATGTGCAGCCGCATTACGCGGGTGCGCCGCCGCGCCCCTGGTCAGCCCACATCTTTTCCAGCTGGTAGAACTCCCGCACCTCGGGGCGGAAGATGTGCACCACCACGTCGCCGGTGTCGATCAGCACCCAGTCGCCGGTCTCCTTGCCCTCGGCCCGGGCGCTGAGGCGGAAGCGTTCCTTCAGCCGGTCCAGCAGCTTCTGCGCCATCGCCGCGACCTGACGGCTGGACCGCCCCGAGGCGATGACCATGGCATCGGCCATGACCGACCGCCCGGCGAGGTCGATCTGGACCACGTCTTCGGCCTTGTCGTCATCAAGCGATTGCAGAACCAGTTTCAGGATATCGGCGCCGTCGAATACGGGCGCTGCCGATTGAGTTGCCGTCTGTGCGGCCGTGTCGATGTAAGACAGGATGCTGTCCTCCTGAGCAATGTTCCTTACAGAAAGGTAGCATTGCACGCGCGCGATCTCAACTCTGGCGATTGCGCTTTGCCGTGAGCGCGCAGGGTTTTGCCACACCTTTCGGCGCGCTTCAGCGCTTGCGCGGTTTGGCGCGCAGCGTGGGATCGGCGGCGGTGGGATCCTCGGGCCAGGGGTGGCGGGGATAGCGGCCGCGCATGTCCTTGCGCACCTCGGCGTAGCTGTTGGCCCAGAAGCCGGGCAGGTCCATGGTCACTTGCACGGGGCGGTTGGCGGGCGAGAGTAGCGTGATGCGCAGGGGCAGACGGTCGGGGCCGACGGTGGGGTGTTCGGTGACGCCGAAAAGTTCCTGCAGGCGCAGGGCGATGCCCGGCGCCGCGCCGTCATAGTCGATGGGCACGCGGCGGCCCAGCGGCGTGGTGAAGGCGGGCGGCGCCAGCCGGTCCAGTGCCTGGCGCTGGGTGTGGTCCAGCATCGCCTCCAACGCGGGCAGGATATCGAGGGCGCGGATCGCCGCTGCGTCGCGCAGGCCGCCAAGGTAAGGCGTCAGCCAGTCCTCCAGCGTGGCCATCAGCGCGGGCTCTGACATGTCCGGCAGATCCACCCCCTGCCTGCGCAGCAGCGCCACCCGCGCCATCAGCCGCCGCGCGGCGGGAGTAACAGGCAGGCCCAGATCGCGCACGCCCTCGGTCGCGGCGGCGGCGATGGCCTCGGGCGGGGCATCGCGCCAGATGCGGTCATCGAGCACCAGCGCGCCAAGGGTTTCCTGCTGCCGCGCCACCACGCGGCGGTCGCGCTTCGACCAGGTGCAGGTGTCGCGCCACGCGATACGGTCGGTGAAGAGCGTGCGCAGTTCGGCCTCGGTCATCGGTGCGGCCACGCGGATGCGCGGCTCGACACCGTGCCCGTCAAGGTCCGTGGCCACGATCAGCCGCTCCCCCGCCAGCGGGTCGTCGGCGGCCAGCACCGCGCCGCGCCCGCCCGAAAGCAGGAAGCGCGGGTCCTCTCCGCGCCGCCGCAGCCCGATCCGGTCCGGATAGGCCAGCGC
>SKMI01000029.1 GCA_007121115.1 Paracoccaceae bacterium
CACGGCGCCCGCTGCGCCGCCGGAGGACGATCCGGCCACCGATCCCCCGGCACCCGATCCCGTGCCCGCAGCGGATGCAACCGTCGCCGATGCGGATGCCGCAGCGCCGCCCCCGGCGGCGCCGGTCCTGCCCCCGGCGCTGCGCATCGGCGCCGATGACACGGTCGAGCTGTTGCAGCGTTCAGCCGCACCGCTGGCCCCGGACCTGGCCGGGAACGTGCTGGTGGACACCATCAGCTATGGCCCCGAGGGCGAGGTGCAGGTGGCCGGGCGCGCACCGGGGCCTGACAGCGAGGTGATGATCTATCTGGATAACCGTCCCATCGCCCGTGCCCTGACCGCCCCCGATGGCAACTGGCGCGCGACCCTGCCCGAAGTCGATCAGGGGGTCTACACGCTGCGTGTCGACGAACTCGACACCGCCGAGGCCGTGCGCTCGCGCTTCGAGACACCGTTCCAGCGCGAGGCGCCGGAAGCTGTGACCGGGCGCAGCCAGGTGAGCGCCCTGACCGTGCAGCCGGGCAACACGCTCTGGGGCATCTCGCGCGAGACCTATGGGCGCGGTATCTTGTATGTGCAGATTTTCGAAGCCAACCGGGACCAGATTCGCAACCCGGACCTGATCTATCCCGGGCAGGTGTTCGACCTGCCCCCCCCGACCGACATCGACGACTGAACGCGCGCACGGGGCGGGAACGCCTGCGGCGCCGATACTGCGGGAAGACGCGCCATGCTGCTGGTTCTGGGCGACAGCAACCCGACTCATCACATCCGGCGCCCCTGGGTGAACTGGGCCTTGATCGCGACCTGCGTGGTGCTGTTTTTCGTCAACCCGTCCTACAGCGACTACGGGCTGACGCCGGTGGAGTTGCACAAGGTCGCCCTGGCCCCGGCGGAAATCGAGCTGCCGTCGGTGCTGTTCACGCTGGTCAGCTACGCCTTCCTGCACGCAAGCCTGCTGCATCTGGGCGCCAACATGCTGGTGCTCTGGGTCTTCGGCGACAATATCGAGGATGCCATGGGGCATCTGCGGTATCTGCTGTTCTTCATCCTTGCGGGTGTGGCGGGGGGGCTGACCGAGGCGCTGCTCGGGGCCTCTCCGACGATCCCGATCGTGGGGGCGAGCGGGGCCATCGCCGGGGTGATGGGGGCCTATCTGCTGCTGCACCCGCGCGCGCGGGTGCTGGTGCTGGTGCTCTACCGCTTGCCGATTGTCATCCCGGCGAGCGTGTTTGTGGGCCTGCACGTGGGGTTCGACCTGCTGGAGGTGCTGCTGCCCGACGAGGACCCCGAGATCCTGGTCGCGTTCTGGGCGCATCTGGGCGGGTTTGCGGCAGGCATCGGATTGCTGTTGTTGCTGAAATGCCGCGACGTGCCCCTGTTCCAGCCCGCCAGCCGCTACCCGGACCGGCCCTTTGGCCGCATCGGGCGCTTTCTGATCGACCTGGGCCACGCGCGCGACGCGGGCGAGGGCCCGGTGCCCATGTCCCGCAAGGTCGCCTTTGCGGTGAAAACGGTGCTCTATCTGGTCGGGATCGTGATCCTGGTGGAGATGTTTCTGGTGTGATCTGCGCTTGTGACCTTGCGGAGCGCCCGTTCCGGGCGCAGGTCTTCTGGCGCTGACGCGCGGATTGAGGGGGCGTTCCGCCCCCTCTGCGCGGCAAGCCGCGCATTCACCCCCTGAGGATACTTGAGCACAGATGATGGGGCCGGTGGCGCGCTTGCGGGCGGGTCACACGCCTTCGAGGTATTCGTCGATCAGGTGGCGCAGCACGGCGTCCATGGCCTCGCTCTCCGAGGCGCCGTCGGCGCGGGCCCTGGCGTGGATGTCGCGCTGGCGGTCGGCGCTGGTGCCCTGGGCGAGGATGTCGCGGGCGCGGGAGGCTTCGGCGATGCATTCGAGGGCTTCTGCATCCTCGGCGATGAGGTCGAGCAATTCCTCGAGCAGGGTGTCGAAGGGCACGACCGCGCCGCGGCCGAAGTCCATCAGGCCCTCGCGCGGGCCGTGGCGCTGGGCGCGCCAGCGGTTTTCGCCGATCAGGAAGCGGTCGTAGATGCGCCAGCGCTGGTTGGTGCGTTTGAGCCGCACCAGCATCCGGGTGATGCATTGCAGCAGCGCGGCGACCGAGGCCGTGTGATCCAGCCGCGGCATCACGTCGCAGACGCGGGTTTCGAGCGTGGGGTAGCGGGCCGAGGGGCGGATATCCCACCAGATCTTGGTGGCATCCTCGATCACGCCCGCGTGGCGGATCACATCGACCGAGCGGGTGTATTCGGCGAAGGATTCGAACACTGGCGGCAGGCCGGTGCGGGGCAGGTTGTCGAACACCGTCAGCCGGTAGCAGTTCAGCCCCGTGTCCTGCCCCTGCCAGAAGGGCGACGAGGTCGACAGCGCCAGGATATGCGGCAGGAAATAGCTGAGCTGCGCCATCAGGTCGATGCGCATGTCGTCATCCTCGACCCCGACATGGACGTGCATCCCGCAGATCAGAAGCCGCCGCGCCACGGCGGCGAGGTCACGCTCCAACTCGTTGTAGCGCTGCTTGTCAGTGTGGTGCTGGCGCGCCCAGTCGGCCACCGGGTGGCAGGAGACCGCCAGCGGCGCGAGGCCGAATTCGCCCGCCAGCCGCGCGATGGTGCGGCGCAGGTTGGCCAGATCGGCGCGGGCCTCGGCCACGGTGCGGCAGACGCGGGTGCCGACCTCGATCTGGCATTGCAGGAATTCGGGCGAGACCTGATCGTCGAGTTCCTTTGCGCAGGCCTCCATCAGCGCGTCGGGGGCGGGCGCCAGATCGAGGGTTTCGCGGTCGATGAGGAGATATTCCTCCTCGATGCCGATGGAATAGCTTGGATGGTCAATGCTCATGCCGGATCATTGCAATGCGACCACGCTTCAGGCAAGCGGGAACTCGATGGAGATGAGGCGAAAATGGTGATTGCGCAGAGCTTTCTGCCGGTGGCGAAATGGACTGACCCGCGGTTGAATCGACTGCCCGGGATGGTGCCGATTGCGGCCGATGACTGGTTGACGGTCGATGATGCCTTCGGTGCGCAGATGGCCGAACGGGCGCGGCTGCTGGCGGAGCGGCCCGAGGCTGTGCTGGCCGGCGACGGTCCGGGGGCTGCGGCGCTGGAATTGCTGGACCTGGTCGAGGCCGGGTTGCCGGGGCGGGGGTATGCCCGCGTGCCGGGCGGCTGGCGGCGGCCGGACGGGGTGGCGGTGGCGGTGGACCGGGACCGCCCGCTGTGGTCGCTGGGCCATCTGGTGCAGGAGGATCTTTGCCTTCACGAGCGCCCCGAGGGCAGCGCCGAGCATGTGCTGACGGCGGCGGTGCTGTGTTTCCCGGCAAGCTGGACCCTGGCCGAGAAGATCGGCCGCCCGCTCAGCCGCGTTCACGCGCCGGTGCCGGAATATGACGCGAGGCTGGCGGCACGGGTGCAGCGGCTTTTCGATGCGATCCGCCCCGACGCCCCGCTCATGCGTTACAATGCGCTGTTCTATCAGGACCCGGCGCTGTTCCAGCCCAAGCCCGAGGCCGACCCACGCGATACCGGGGATCAGGCGCGCGCGCCCTGGCTGCGTTCGGAGCGGCAGGTCCTGCGGCGTCTCCCGGTCAGCGGCGCGGTGGTGTTTTCAATCCACACATGGGTGGTGGCGCGCGCGCATCTGAGTGCAGCCCAGCTTGCTGGCCTGACTGACGGGCCTGACTGACGGGCCTGACTGACGGGCATGACTGACGGGGGGTTGTGGCGTGATGCGCGTCCACGTCGGTGGGGGGCGATCAGACCGCGCCGGCGGTGGTGCGCAGCATCAGGATCAGCATCGAAAGCCCGATCCCGAGAGAGGTGGTCAGCGGCAGGGTGGCGATGACGCGCTGGCTGCCGTCACCCCCCGCGACCGTCAGCCCGTCGCAGAGCGATGACGAGATCACCACCGCCGCGCGCCGTGACCGTTTCAGGATGGGGTCGCGCGGATAAGACCTGCCGGGGAGCGCCATGGGACCGGGTGCAGCATCGCGGTGCCGAGAGCGGTCATTGCGCATCTCCCGCGCAAAGGCCTCGAGCGGGTCCACGGGGGTGGATGTCGCGGCCCGGGCGGCTGGCTTCGGTGACAGGGACTTGCTGGCAGCGGTCGGTGGAGCGGTGACCGGCGCGGCTTTCGGCGGCTGGTGGCTGGCGGCGGGCGCTGGCGCTTCTATGGCCGGTTCCGCGGCCGTGGGAACGGTGACTGCTCCGGTCGCCTGCGAACGCTGCGAATCAGGGCCGGTTTCCGGGCCCGGATCGGGCGCATTGCGCGCAAAGACGCTGGGGCGCGGGGGCGAATTCAGCGTTTCGGGCCGTTCATAGCGCGGGTGCGGCAAGGGCAGGGGATCGCCGTGCGACAATGCCTCCAGCGTCGCCGGTGTGTGCTCCAGCAGTTCACTGGCGGAAAGGACCAGTGCGTTCGGTTCCCATAGCACGGCATCGGGGGTCACCGTGTCCAGCAGCGCGTGCAGGAAGGCGGCGGCCTCGCTCTCAGGTGTCTCGGCGCTGAACTGGACCCGACAATGGGCGTCATGGCGCAACACCGCAAGGCCGAGCCGCGCCGCAGGCAGTCCCGCCAGCGGAAGATCCGGGCGATGCAACAGGATGTCGGCGGCAAGGCTGCGCCCGTCAACCGGGGCAGCCGGTCGTCCCCTTGCGCGCGGTTTGCGCAAGTCTGCCGGGCTGGCCGCGCCCGTCAGCGTGAAAAGATGCCCGTCAAGCGCGATCTCGATCCGCTGACCGGCCGCATCACCGGAGGCGTGGGTGATTGCATGACCGCTGATTGCAAGCGCGTTCAGAAGTTGCCGGAACAAGACATCGAAGCCCGGCAGCGGGTGCCTGCCAAGCATGAACGTCAGCCCACGCCTGTCCGATCCGACCGGAGTCGGTGGCTCGAGGGGGGCACGTTCGTCAGTCATGGTCCGGCAGGCACCTTTCACAGAATCCATGTTGCATGATACCGCCAATTTACTCAGCTTGCAATTGATTTACCCTTACAGCTTTATTGACTGCGGTTGCAGCGTGCGGCATGGGTGCCCGAATGACACAGTCCGGCGCATCCGGCGGCGCGGCGCCGCGCGACCCCATGCTGCTCCTCCCGGCAACCGCCTTCGACCGTCCAGCGGTCACGGTGGCGCGCGCCCTGATCGGCGCCATGCTGGTGCTGCGCGGGGCGGGCGGGGTGGTGGTGGAGACCGAGGCTTACGCCCCCGATGATCCGGCCTCGCACAGTTTCCGGGGGCAGCGGCGCGGCAATGCCGCCATGTTCGGCCCGCCGGGGCGCGCCTATGTCTATCGCTCCTATGGTGTGCACTGGTGCCTGAATGTGGTCTGCGCGCGCGGCCATGCGGTGCTGTTCCGGGCGATCGAGCCGACCGTGGGCCTGGCAGAGATGCAGGCGCGGCGCGGGGTGCGCTGGGGGCTGCAAGAGCTTTGCTCGGGGCCGGGGCGGCTGGGCCAGGCGCTGGGCATCGGCCCAAAGGATGACGGCGCGCCCTTCGACCGCGCGGAGTTCGGCCTGTTCGCGGCCCCGGCCCCGGTGCCGGTGGTCGCGGGGCCGCGCATCGGCATCTCGCGCGCGACCGAGCACCCGTGGCGTTTCGGGCTGGCGGGCTCGCGCTTTCTCAGCCGCCGCTTTCCGGGGGCGGAATTGCCTTGATCGGCGGCGTTCGCGCCCTGCGGGGCGCGCGCGGCTCAAAAAGGTCATTGTGTTTTCCGCCAATCCCGCTCATGTTCAGGGCATCATGGTCGCGCGCGGCGATTTGCGCGCCCGCCAGAGGATTTCGCTGATTTGTGCCGGTCGGGTCGGAACGCACCCGCCATCAGGTCGGATCAGATGGATTGGCCGACAGGCCGCTTTGCCTGAAGCGCGGACTGCGCTGGGCATGACATGAACCGGTGCCGTAGCCTGCGGCGCCACGGAAAGAACGCGATGACTGGTGCAGTTGGATCACCGCAGGACAGCGACGGGCGCGGCATGACCGCCACCGGGCCCTGCGCGGCGCGACCCTCTGCCCTCCGGTCCTTCGCACGGACAAGCCGCCCCCCTTGCACGATTGCCCCGCCCGGTTCCGGGCGGCGATCCCTGCGCGCGGGGCGCATCAGGACACTATGGCTCAGAAAATGCTCATCGATGCCACCCACGCGGAAGAGACCCGCGTGGTCGTGGTTGACGGAAACAGGGTCGAGGAATTCGATTTCGAGACCGCAAGCCGCCGCCAGCTGGCCGGCAACATCTATCTTGCCAAGGTAACGCGGGTCGAACCCTCGCTGCAGGCCGCATTCGTCGATTACGGCGGCAACCGGCACGGCTTCCTCGCCTTCAGCGAGATTCATCCTGATTACTACCAGATCCCTGCTGCCGACCGCGAGGCGCTGTTGGCCGAGGAACAGGCCATGGCGCAGGAGGCCGAGGAGGAAAGCGCCAGGCCCAAGGTGCGCCGGTCCTCCAGCCGGCGCGGGTCCAGCCGCGGCAAGGCCGAACGTGCCAGGACCGACGACGCGGTGGAAACCCGCGATATCGCCGGGATGGATATCGTCGAACCCGAGGGCGATGGCGATCCGCGCGCCGAAGGGCAGGACGCGCCGCAAGAGGGCGCGCCCGTAGAGGCTGGAGACACCGAGGGCACCGCCGCGCCTGCGTCCGACGCCGAGGCGCCCGCCACCACGCCGCAGGACGCCCGGGAAACGCCGCGCGCAACGGCGGATGCCGAGGTGTCTTCGGATGACACCGATTCCGCGGATGATACCTCGGACGGCGACGACAGCGAGGGGCCGGACGATGGCCCCTATGTCGCCGCCGACCATGCCGCCGAAACCGATGACCAGATCGAATCGGTCGCGGACGACGATGTGGCCGACGAAGTACGCCCCCGCCGCCGCCCCCGGATGCGCAAGTACAAGATCCAGGAGGTCATCAAGGTCCGCCAGATCCTGCTGGTGCAGGTCGTCAAGGAAGAGCGCGGCAACAAGGGCGCGGCGCTGACCACCTATCTGTCGCTGGCCGGGCGCTACTGCGTGCTGATGCCCAACACCGCGCGCGGCGGCGGCATCAGCCGCAAGATCACCAACGCCGCCGACCGCAAGAAGCTCAAGGATATCGCCGGGGGCATCGAGGTGCCGAAGGGCGCGGGGCTGATCATCCGCACGGCGGGCGCCAAGCGCACCAAGGCCGAGATCAAGCGGGACTACGAATACCTGTTCCGCCTGTGGGAGCAGATCCGCGAACTCACGCTGAAATCCATCGCGCCCGCGCCGATCTATGAAGAGGGCGACCTGATCAAGCGCTCGATTCGGGACCTCTACAACCGCCAGATCGACGAGGTGCTGGTCGAAGGCACGGACGGCTATCGCGTGGCCAAGGACTTCATGAAGATGATCATGCCGTCCCACGCCCGCAACGTGAAGCAATACGCCGACCAGATGCCGCTGTTCGCGCGCTATCAGGTGGAAAGCTACCTGGCGGGGATGTTCAATCCCACGGTACAGCTTCCCTCGGGCGGCTACATCGTCATCGGCATCACCGAGGCGCTGGTCGCCATCGACGTGAACTCGGGCAAGGCCACGCGCGAAGGCTCGATCGAGGAGACGGCGCTGCGGACCAACCTGGAGGCGTCCGAGGAGATCGCGCGCCAGTTGCGCCTGCGCGATCTGGCCGGGCTGATCGTCATCGACTTCATCGACATGGAAGAACGGCGCAACAACGCCGCGGTCGAGAAGCTGCTGAAAGACAAGCTGAAATCCGACCGGGCGCGGATTCAGGTCGGGCGCATCTCGGGCTTCGGCCTGTTGGAGATGAGCCGCCAGCGGCTGCGGCCGGGGATGCTGGAATCGACCACGCAACCCTGCCCGCATTGCCACGGTACCGGGCTGATTCGCTCGGATGACAGCGTGGCGCTGGCGATCCTGCGCCAGATCGAGGAAGAGGGCACGCGTCGGCGCACCCGCGAGGTGCTGGTCCGCGCGCCGGTGGAAATTGCCAATTTCCTGATCAACCAGAAGCGCGAGCATATCGCCGGGATCGAGGCGCGCTACGGCATGGCCGTGCGGATCGAAGGCGATCCCGCCAAGGTCAGCCCCGATTTCACGCTCGAGAAGTTCCGCACCGCCACGCGTGTGGTCGAGACCACGGCGCCGGTGGTGTCGGTCGACACCACGCTGATCGAGGATGACCCGCTGCCCGAAGAGGCGCCGGAAGTGGCGACCGAGGCCGCGTCTGCCCCCGAGCCCGAGCCCGAGGCGCAAGGCGAAGAGGGCGGCGGAAAGCGCAAGCGCCGCCGTCGGCGGCGGCGGCGCGGTGGCGGCAATGGCGGTGACGTCAACGGCGACACCAATGGCGCTTCGTCCGGCGACGCGAAGCCTGACAGTGAGGACGCGCCCGCGCCCACTGACACGCAGGCCAACGGGTCGGACAGTGCTGATGCACCTGCCGCCGATGCCTCGGTTGCCGACGAGACCGGCAGCAGTGGCCGCAAGCCGCGCAAGCGCGGCGGGCGGCGCGGCAAAGGCGCGCG
>SKMI01000261.1 GCA_007121115.1 Paracoccaceae bacterium
CAGAAGGCCTATGACATGATCCATTCGATCGTGGCCGAGCCCGAGGTCGGCAAGATCTACACCGGCACCGTGGTCAAGCTGGTGGATTTCGGCGCCTTCGTGAACTTCTTCGGCAAGCGCGACGGGCTGGTCCATGTCAGCCAGATCGAAAACCGCCGCCTGAACCACCCTTCGGACGCGCTGAAGGAAGGCCAGGAGGTCAAGGTGAAGCTTCTGGGCTTCGACGACCGCGGCAAGGTCCGGCTGGGCATGAAGATGGTGGACCAGGCCACCGGGCAGGAAATCCAGCCCGAAAAGGCCTGATCCAGCGCACCTGAACGCCCCCGAACCACCAGGGGCGCCAATGGTCGCGACAGAAAACCGAACGGCGCGACCCCGAAAGGGATCGCGCCGTTTGCATTTCGCGGGCAGTATGGGGGCAAATCGTCGCGTTGTGCCGTGTGCCCGGGCTGGTAGGATAACATATCCCCTGCGGCAGGGCCGGGCACGGCGTGCCGGTTTACCGCACTGACTCTCGCGGCAACGCGAAAACGGAGGAAGACAGATGCGCAGCATATTGACGACCGCGGCCGCCCTGATGGCGCTGCCGATGATGACGGCCCCGGCCCTTGCAGGCGATCCGGATGAGGGCGAAGCGAATTTCCGCCAATGCGCAAGCTGCCACGGGATCGTGGACCCGGATGGAAACGTGATTCAGCGGCTGGCGCCGACGGGGCCGAACCTCTGGGGCGTGATCGGAAGGCAGGCCGGAGCTTATGAAGGTTACGAGCGCTTCTCGGACGCCATGGTCGAGGCGGGCGAACAGGGTCTGGTCTGGGACGAGGACAGCTTCGTCGCCTACCTGGATAACCAGACCGGGTTCCTGCGCGAATTTCTGGACGACAACCGCGCGCGCGGCAACATGAACCACCGCCTGCGCGGCAGCGCCGAAGACATCTACGCCTATCTGGCCACCTTCGGGGCCGAGGAAGAGCCCGAAAGCTGAACCGCGCGGCGTTTCTGTGCGTTGGGAAAGGGGGCCAGGCGGCCCCCTTTTTCGTCATCCGGCGCCGCATGGCCGGAACCTGGTGCGGCGCGGCTCCCGGCGCGCGCCTTGTCGAAAGCGCCTGACACCGCGTTCACTGCGCCAACTGGTCGACGCACCGCCCAGACCCGCAGCCAGGCCGCTCAGCCTGCGGGCGCCGCTGCGGGCAGGTCCGAGACGCGCCGCGCCTCGGACAACAGCGCGGCCAGCACCGGTGTGTGCGGCTCGCGCCAGGGCGCGATCAGCCCCACCTGCGACCCTGCCCGCCCGCCGGTGAGCGGCACCGCGCGCAGCCGCGTGTCGCCTTCCAGCAGGGCACCGGTGTGTTCGTTGACGATACTGACCCAGGGCCCGGCGGTCACATGGGCGATCAGCGTCAGGATCGAGTTCGATTCGACCATCGGCGCGGCATCGACCCCGGCATCGGCGAGCATCCGGTTGACGATCCGCCGGTTTTGCATGTCCGGGGTCAGCAGGCACAGCGGCAGTCCGGCCAGATCCGACCACTCCAGCGCTGCGCGCCCGGCCAGCGCATTATCGGCGCGCATCAGCAACTGATAGGTCTCGGCATAGAGCGGCACGGTGGTCACGCGGCCCAGCGGCTCGTTGTCCAGATAAGTGATCCCGGCGTCGAGGCTGAGGTTTTCGACCTCCTGCAGGATCTCCACCGAGTTGCGCGACAGGATGCGGATGCGCACGTTGGGATGGCGCTTCAGATACGGGTCGGTCAGCCGAACCACCATGGGCAGCGCCGTGGGGATCACCCCCAGCCGCAGGTTGCCGGACAGACCCTGCCGCGCGGCGCGCATCTCCTCGCGCAGGGTGCGGGCATCGGCGACGATCCGGCGCGCCCAGTCCAGCACGCGCGCACCTTCGGGCGTAAGTCCTTGATAACGCGACCCGCGCCAGACCAGTTGCACCCCCAGTTCCGATTCAAGCTGCCGGATGGCAGCGGAGAGTGACGGCTGGCTGACCCCGCAGCGCTCGGCGGCGCGGCCGAAATGCTCCTCGGTCGCGAGCGCGATGAACATGTCAAGCTTGTCGAGCATGGGCGCTTTTCCCCGGGCTGCGCCGCGCCATCCTGCGCCGGTGTGTGCGGGGTTGCAACCATACGGCGCGCGACGACGGCGCAACAGGGGCATCGAAACGGCGGGCGGGCACCTTGTTGCCGCCCGGCGCACGGCCTACATGCGGGCGCATGGCAGGTTTACTTTCCCTTTCGCGCTGGCGCGGCCCCGTGGTCTCGGTCATCCGGCTGGACGGCATGATCGCCGCCGGTCAGGGGCGGCTGAATGACCAGACCCTGGCCCCGGTGATCGAGGCCGCGTTCCGGCGCGGCAAGCCGCGTGCGGTGGCGCTGGCGATCAATTCGCCCGGCGGCTCGCCCGCGCAAAGTTCGCTCATCGCCGCGCGCATCCGGCGGCTGGCCGACAAGCACGAGGTCCCGGTGCATGCGTTTGTCGAGGATCTGGCGGCCTCGGGCGGGTACTGGCTGGCCACGGCGGCGGATGACATCTGGCTGGACCCCAATTCCATCGTCGGCTCCATCGGCGTGATCTATGCGGGCTTCGGTTTCGACGGGCTGATCGAGCGCTACGGGATCGAGCGTCGTGTCCACACGGCGGGCGAACGCAAGTCGCTGCTGGACCCGTTCCGCCCGGAAAACCCCGATGACGTGGCCCGCCTGCGCGACTGGCAGGCCCAGATCCATGCGACCTTCATCGACCAGGTGCGCACGCGGCGCGGCGAAAGGCTGAACACCGACGAAGAGCTTTTCGACGGCTCCATCCGTATAGGCACCAAGGCTGTCGACGCGGGGCTGGCTGACGGGATCGACCATCTGGTCCCGAAGATGAAGGCGCTCTATGGCGAGAAACTGCGCTTCATCCCATATGGCCCCCGCCGCCCGTTCCTGCGCCGTTTCGGGCTGAACATGATGCAGGACGCGCTGGCCGTGGCCGAAGAGCGGGCATTGCGCGCCCGCTACGGAGTCTGAGCCGATGCTGGTCAAGATCGTCACCCTGTTCCTGGTGTTCATGATCGTCATGGGCGCGATCCAGCGGGCGCTTAACCCCAACCGCAAGATCGGCAAGCGGGATCAGACCCGGCTGAAACGGCCGCGCAAATGCCCCGAATGCGGGCGCTTCCTGATCGGCCGGAGCACGTGTTCGTGCGGGCGCTAGGCCCGGCCTGGGGATGCTGATCGACCTCGCGCAGGTGCTGGCCGGGCTGGCGGTGCTGCTGCTGGCGGGCGATCTGCTGGTCAAGGGCGCGGTCAACCTGGCATTGCGGCTGGGCATCCCGGCGATGATGGTGGGCATGACGGTGGTCGCCTTCGGCACCTCGGCGCCCGAACTGGTGGTGTCTGTGCAGGCAGTCTGGATCGGCGCGGGCGGGCTGGCGCTGGGCAATGTGGTCGGCTCCAACATCGCCAACATCCTGCTGGTGCTGGGCCTGCCCGCGCTGATCGCCCCGCTGGCGGTAGACCGGGAACTGCGGCGCGATTTCGCCATCATGATTGCCGCAACGGCGCTGTTCATGGCGCTGGCGGCGGGGGGCGTGTTTCACATCTGGCAGGCGCTGGTGCTGCTGGCCGCGCTGGGGCTCATGCTCGGCGACAACCTGCGCCGCGCCCGCGTCATACGGGCCGGAAACCACGCGACCGAGGACCCCGAAAACCACCTGGAAACCGCCGACCCGTCGATGCCGGGCTGGAAACTTGCGCTTTACCTGGCCATCGGCGTGATCGGCCTGCCCATCGGCGCGCAACTGCTGGTGGCGGGGGCGGTGGATATCGCCTCGGCTCTGGGTGTCTCGGACGCGCTGATCGGGCTGACGCTGGTGGCGGTGGGCACTTCGCTGCCGGAACTGGCCACCACCGCGCTGGCCGCCTGGCGGCGCGAGGCCGGGGTGGCCATGGGCAACATCATCGGATCCAACATCTTCAACCTGTTGTGCATCATCGGCGTGGCGGGGCTGGTCGGGCCGATCCCGGTGCCCGAGTCCATGCTCCGCCTGGACCTCTGGGTCATGGCAGCCAGTTCGCTGCTGCTCCTGCCCTTCATCCTGCGCGGCGCGCCGATCACGCGGCCCGCGGGTCTGGCCTTGTCGCTGGCCTATGCGGGCTACATCACGTTCCTTGTGATACGGGGCGGCTGAGGGGGCTTTGATGACGGGCAAGGCACTGGTGACCGGCGCGGGCAAACGGCTGGGCCGCGCCATGGCGCTGTGGCTGGGCGCGCGCGGCTGGGACGTGGCGGTGCATTACGCTGCGTCAGGGGCCGAGGCCGAGGACGTGGCCGACCGGATCGCCGCCGAAGGCGTCCGCAGCGCCGCACTGCAGGCCGACCTGCTGGACGAGGCGCAGATCGCGCCGCTGGTGGACCGCGCGGCCGAGGCGCTCGGCGGCCCGCTGACGCTCCTGATCAACAACGCCTCGATCTTCGAGCCCGACAGCATCGACACCGCCACCCGCGCAAGCTGGGACCGGCACATGATGTCGAACCTGCGCGCCCCCTTCGTGCTGACGCAGGCCTTCGCCGCGCAGGCCCCCCGCGCCGCAGCGGACAGCGCAGGCGAGCCGCGCGCGCAGGCGCTGGTGGTCAACGTGATCGACCAGAAGGTCTGGCGCCTGAACCCGGAGTTCATGACCTATACGCTGGCCAAGTCCGCGCTCTGGACGCTGACCCGCACCGCCGCGCAGGCGCTGGCACCGCATGTCCGTGTCAACGCCATCGGACCCGGCCCCACCCTGCGGTCGATCCACCAGTCGCCCGCCGATTTCGCCCGCGAAAGGGCCAGCACACCCTTGCGGCGCGGCGCCTCCGAGGCGGATATCACCGCAGCACTTGGCTTCCTGATCGACGCCCCCGCCGTCACCGGCCAGATGATCGCCACCGATGCCGGTCAGCATCTGGGTTGGCAGACCCCGGATCAGGCGCACAGCCCCTGAACGCCCTGCGCGGCCCCGGTTCCCTTCATTCCGGCGCCGGGCATGGTGTGGACATCAGACCGGGGAACTGACGCGGGTTCAGTTTTCGCGCCGCATGCGCTAGTCACGGTCCCCGACCAACAGGAGCCGCCCATGCCCGACTACCCCGCGCTTGCCGCCCGCATCCGCGCCCTGACCGAGGGCGAGCAGGACGAAGTGGCGCTCATGGCCACGCTGGGCTGCGAGATTCACCACTCGGACGACCGGTTCGACTGGACCGGTTTCTACCGCGTGACCGAACCCGAGGTGCTGAAGATCGGCCCCTATCAGGGCGGGCACGGTTGTCTGGTGATCCCGTTTTCGCGCGGCGTCTGCGGCGCGGCGGCCCGCACCGGCAAGGTGCAGCTTGTCCCGGATGTGGAGGCATTCCCCGGCCATATCGCCTGTGCGGCCTCGACCCGGTCCGAACTGGTGATCCCGGTGCGCGACGGTGCCGGGCGGCTGCTGGGTGTGCTGGACATCGACAGCGACCAGCCGGACGCGTTCACGCCCGAGGACGCCGAGGCGCTGGCCGCGATCCTGGACGCGGTGTTCGGGCGGTGAGGGCGTGAAGCCGAAGGCCCCCCGCGCGCGCGCGCGCCAGGGTGCGCGGGGGCGCCTCTTGACAGCGTGGCTTGCGCTCAGATGTCGAACTTCACCCCTTGCGCCAGCGGCAACTCGGCGGAGTAGTTGATGGTATTGGTCGCCCGGCGCATGTAGCCCTTCCACGCGTCCGAGCCGCTTTCGCGCCCGCCGCCGGTTTCCTTTTCGCCACCGAAGGCGCCGCCGATTTCGGCGCCCGAGGGCCCGATGTTCACGTTGATGATCCCGCAATCGGCGCCAGCAGCCGAGAGGTAGTATTCCGCCTCGCGCAGATCGAGGGTGAAGATGCAGGCCGACAGCCCCTGCGGCACGCCGTTCTGCATGGCGATGGCATCTTCCAGCGCCTCGTATCCCATCACATAGAGGATCGGCGCAAAGGTCTCGGTCCGCACGATCTCGGTCTGCGCGGGCATTTCCACGATGGCGGGGCTGACATAGGCGCCGCCCGCCACCCCTTCGACCGCCTCGCCGCCATGCACCGTGCCGCCGTCGGCGCGCGCCGTCTCCAGCGCGGCCAGCATCCGGTCGCGGGCGCTCGCGTCGGTGATGGGGCCGACCAGCGTGCCGGGGGCGCGCGGATCGCCGATGGGCAGGGTCGCATAGGCCTTCTTCAGCCGCGCCACCAGTTCGCCGCGGATGCTGTCATGCGCGATCACCCGGCGCAGCGAGGTGCAGCGCTGCCCGCAGGTCCCAACGGCCGAGAATACGATGGCGCGGACCGCCATGTCCAGATCGGCCGAGGGCGCGACGATCATCGCGTTGTTCCCGCCCAGCTCCAGGATGCAGCGCCCGAAGCGTTCGGCCACCTTCGGCCCCACCTTGCGCCCCATGGCGGTCGACCCGGTTGCGGACACGATGGCGACGCCCGGATGCTCCACCAGCGCCGCCCCCTGTTCCGCGCCGCCGATGACCAGTTGTACCAGCCCATCGGGCGCGTCATCGCCGAAACGCGCGAGTGCCCGGTCCAGGATCTTCATGCAGGTCATCGCCGTCAGCGCCGATTTCTCGGACGGTTTCCAGATCACCGGGTTGCCGCACACCAGCGCAATCGCCGTGTTCCAGGACCA
This sequence comes from Paracoccaceae bacterium, assembly GCA_007121115.1. Classification (GTDB taxonomy): domain Bacteria; phylum Pseudomonadota; class Alphaproteobacteria; order Rhodobacterales; family Rhodobacteraceae; genus Rhabdonatronobacter. Next base: position 6,665 of record SKMI01000261.1, read on the forward strand.
GACGGCAACGGGAAAGTTGAAGGCGGTGATCACGCCGCAGGGACCCATCGGATGCCAGGTCTCCATCATCCGGTGACCGGGGCGTTCGGAGGCAATGGTCTTGCCGTAAAGCTGGCGCGACAGCCCCACGGCGAAGTCGCAGATGTCGATCATCTCCTGCACTTCGCCGAGCCCTTCGGAGGTGATCTTGCCCGCCTCCAGCGTGACCACGGCGCCGAGTTCGTCCTTGGCCGCGCGCAACTCCTCGCCCAGCAGGCGCACCAACTCGCCCCGCCGGGGCGCGGGCAGGTCGCGCCATTTCAGGAACGCGGCGTGCGAGCGGGCCACGATGGTGTCCATCTCCCCCGCCGGGGTCACCGCCACCCGCGCCACCTCGACCCCGTCGATGGGCGAATGGATGGGCAGCGTGCCGCCCGTCAGTTGCGCCGCGTCCAGCCCGGCGGCTCTAAGAACCTCTGCATGGGTCATGTCGATATCTCCTTTTCGGTTGCGCCCGTGACCATTCCGCGCTGCTCGGCCAGTCCCATAGAGACCAGCATCGGCGTGGCGTCCTGCCGGGCCTTGAAGTCATCCTTCGATCCCATTCCGGCCCAGCCGGTCAGGATCAGCGATTGCGCCACCGCGCCACCCAACGTGGTGCCGGGGCCGGTGACGATGAACAGATCGGGCGCGAATTCCCGCGCCGCCGTGCGGATGGCGGCGGTGAAGTCGTAGGCTTCGGTGACCTGATGGCCAAGCGTATAATCCCAGAGCGCCTGCGGGTCGGACCCGTGCGGCCACCAGACCGCGCCCCGCCCGTCGACCAGCGGCAGGCGCGGCTGGCCGAAAAGTGCGGGCGAAAGCTTCGCGCGCCCGCGCTCGGCCACCGGCGCCTGCAGATCGGTGTGAAACGCCGCATGGTTGCCCAGCCGCAGCGGGAACCGCCCCTCCACGGGCGGCGCCTCCGCCTCGAAGGCCGCCAGCCCGGCGTCATTGCCCGCCAGAACCAGCATCCCGCCCAGATCGATGGACAGCGCCAGCCGGTGGCATTCCCGCGCGTCGATCTCCGCCACCTGCGCCAGCAGTTCGGCCTTGCGCACGGGGTCCGGGCGCCACTCCGCGCCCATATGCGGATAGACCAGCTGCCCGCCGATCAGCGCGTCATGCATCAACCGGCCCATGGTGTTGACCACCATGAACCCATCCTCAGGGCTTAGCGCCCCCGCGCAGCCCAGCGCCGTATACCAGCCCATGGAGTTGCCGGTGACGGCGACCACTCGCACCGCCTCCCCGTCGATGGCCAGAAAATCCCGCAATGAGGCCGCATAGATCAGCGCCGAGGCATTGTCCCCGCGCGTATGCACCGCCCCCGAAAACCGCGTCGCCCCATCCAGCGCCGAAAGCGTCTCCTGCCCCTCCGCCGTGCGCATCGCATCAAACCGCGCCAGCAGCTCCGCATCCGGAAAATGCCGCCCCAGCGTGCCCAGCTCCGCCTTGTTATAAGTCCCCCGTCCGGGGCAGATCACCACCGCCGTTTTCATGAGCAGCCCCCCAAACGGACCGCGTCAGCGGACCGGCCCGCGCCCGGGGTTCCGTTCGCACGCCGGGCGCGGGCACCGCTGAACAGGCGCACAACGCTCATCCCTGACGCTCCATCAACCCGCGCGCCGCCGCCACGACCCCCTCGGCCGACGGCATCGTCGCGGCATAGGCCGGGCCAGTGGCGATGAAACTGTCCTCGGCCGTCAACCGCGCGAAGGGCACATCCAGATACTCCGCGCCCCAGGCCATCAGCGCCTCGGCCACCCCGCCCGAACGCCTTGTCTCGTCCACGAAAAGCACACGCCCCACCCCCTCCAGCGCCGCCGCCAG
>SKMI01000145.1 GCA_007121115.1 Paracoccaceae bacterium
CCCGCCCCAGCACTACCTGTCCTTAAGGGAAAAAGCGCTCTCGGGGCGTGCGGGTGGGAGGGTGGGGCACGGCCCGAGGGCGCTTTTGCGTGGGCGCACCAACTCAAACCCAGCCCCCGCGCGAGATCAGCCCCAGCCGCTCCAACTGCCGCCAGCCGTGGTAACGGGTCGAGGCCGCGCACCACAGGTCCGGTGCGGCCATCACCGCGTCGTAGTAGTCCGCGAACACCGGGGCATTGCCGAAATGCTGGCCGCGCGCCTTCTCGACCGCCGAACGCTCCACCACCAGCGGGAGGAACTTGGTGTGCAAGAGCCCGCCCGAGGTGCAAATCCCCCCATAGGTGGCATAGACCCGGTTCAGTGCGCGGGGCAGCGCCGAATGGGTGGAATTCACCCAGACCGAATCGCGCCCCCATTTCACCAGCGGCAGCTTGGTCAGCGTGGGTGCGCGGTTGGGGGTAGTGCCGAAGAAATTCCGCGCCCGCACGCCGCCTTGCATCAGCAGGCAATCCAGCAGCGGGTTGTGGCGGAGCACATGGTTGCCCGCGTCGAACCAGCGCAGCAGCGTCAGCGGATCGGTGCCCGGCACGTAGGCCTGCGCGCCCAGCGCGCCCTTCGGGTAAAGCTCCAGCAGCATCGCAGCGAAACTGCGCTGGCCGCTGCGGTCCAGCCATTCGGTCAGCGCGGGCAGCGGCCGCGTCTGCCAGTGAGGATAGACCAGCAACTCGTCGGCATCGACCTGCACGCACCAGCGCCCGACGCCGTGGCGCAGCATCAGCGCGGTGATCCAGTCCTGCCCGAAGCGCGATCTCTTGTAGCTGGCCCCCGTGTGCCAGAGCGAGACATCGCCCTGATCCAGCAGCAACTCCCGCGTGCCGTCATCGCTGGCATTGTCGATGAACAGGAAATGCCCCACGCCAAGGCGGCGGTAATGGTCCAGAAACCACGGCAGGCGCACGGCCTCGTTCCGGACGGTGGAAAACAGCAGGATATCGCCCCGCCCCCAGCGCCCGCGCTTCATGCGCCTTAACTCGCGCCCCTTCCACAGCGCGCGCGCCTGCAACCGCAGCGCCTTCAGGCGCATGCGGGTTTCGAACCAGCGTTCGGTCGCGGGGGGGAGCGCGCGATACATGCGCGTCAGCAGACACCAGCCTGCATGTGCGCGCAAGCGCAAGATCGGTGGCGCGCGGGCGCGGGCTGCGCTATCTGGGCGCCATAACGCATTCGAGGCCCGCCATGGACCACTTCATCTACCGCGACGGCGCGCTTTACGCCGAGGACGTGGCGCTGGCCGAGATCGCCGCGGCGGTGGGCACGCCGTTCTATTGCTACTCGGACGCCACCCTGACCCGGCATTTCCGCCTGTTCCAGGAGGCGCTTGCTGGCCTCGACCATCTGATCTGTTACGCGGTCAAGGCCAATTCCAACCTTGCCGTGCTGCGCACGCTGGGCGCGCTGGGGGCGGGGATGGATGTGGTCTCGGGCGGCGAATATCGCCGGGCGCGGGCGGCGGGGGTGCCGGGGGAGCGGATCGTGTTCTCGGGTGTCGGCAAGACGCGCGAAGAGATGCGCCACGCGCTGGAACACGGTATCCGGCAATTCAACGTCGAATCCGAGCCCGAGTTGCAGGCGCTGTCCGAGGTCGCCACGTCGATGGGCGCCACCGCGCCGATCTGCCTGCGCCTGAACCCGGATGTGGACGCCGGAACGCATGAAAAGATCGCCACCGGCCGCAAGGAAGACAAGTTCGGCGTCCCCATCGCCCGGGCGCGCGAGATCTATGCGCAGGCCGCGCGCCTGCCGGGGCTGCAGGTGGTGGGCGCCGACATGCATATCGGTAGCCAGCTCACCGACCTTGCGCCGTTCGAGGCCGCCTACACCAAGCTCGCCGAGCTGACCCGCACACTGCGTGCCGACGGACACCAGATCATACGGCTGGACCTGGGCGGCGGCCTCGGCATCCCCTACACCCGGTCGAACGAGACCCCACCCCTGCCGCTGGAGTATGGCGCGCTGGTGCAGCGCATCTTCGGCGACATGGAGGTGGAGATCGAGATCGAGCCCGGACGCCTGATCGTCGGCAACGCGGGCGTGCTGGTGTCGCAGGTGATCTATGCCAAGGCGGGCGAGGGGCGCGATTTCCTGATCCTGGACGCGGCCATGAACGACCTGATTCGCCCGGCCATGTATGGCGCGCATCATGATATCGTCCCCCTGCGAGAGCCCGAAGCCGGAGCGGCTTTGCGGCCCTTCGACATCGTCGGCCCGGTCTGCGAATCGGGGGACACCTTCGCCAAGGCCCGCCCGATGCCGCCGCTGACGGCGGGCGATCTGGTCGCCTTCCGCTCGGCGGGGGCTTACGGCGCGGTGATGGCCAGCGAATACAACACCCGGCCCCTGATCCCCGAAGTCATGGTGAAGGGCGATCAATTTGCGGTCATCCGCCCGCGCCCGACCTTTGACGAGATGCTCGCCCGCGATACCATCCCGCGATGGTTATGACCGCCCCCCAGCCCGAAAGGGTCGCATGAGACGCCGGAAGTCCCGCCCCGATCCGACCGCACCCGAGGTGATGCTGCGCAAACCCCTGCGCCGAACCCTGGCCGGGCTCTGGGCCGAGCGGCTGGCGCGGGCCTTCTGGCCCGTCACCACGCTGATCCTGTTCACCGCCGCCGCCCTTGGCTTCGGCGTGCAGGATGTGCTGCCCCCGGCGGTAACCACATGGGGCCTGCTGGCCGCGGGCATGCTGATACTGGTGGCGTTGTTGCTGGGGCTGTGGCGCTTTTCGCCCCCCGGACGGGCCGATGCGCTGGACCGTCTGGACCGCGCCATGCCGGGGCGTCCCGTCACCGCGCTGGCCGATGCGCAGGCGATCGGGGCGAGTGACCCCGCCTCGAACGCGGTCTGGCGCGCGCATCTGCGGCGGATGACGGCGATCCTCGCGGTCGCACCCCCGGTGCCCGGCAACCTGCAACTGGCGCGCTATGACCGCTTCGCCCTGCGCTATGTGGCGCTGACGGCATTCGCGCTGTCGCTCCTGTTCGGCGCCCCCTCGCGCGTGACCGAAGCGACGGAACTCGCCCAGCTCCCCGGCCGGGCCGAAGCGGTGGCGCTGGGGCCCTCCTGGGAAGCCTGGGCGCAGCCGCCGGGCTATACCGGGCGGCCGAGCCTCTACCTCAACGATGTCGACCGCAGCGCCCTGCAACTGCCCGAGGGCACGCGCGTCACCGTGCGATTCTACGGCCAGCCCGGGGTGATGAGCGTGATCGAATCGCTCTCGGACCGCACGGAACCGGACCCGCAGGACATGGCGCAGGACTTCGAGATCCACAGCAGCGGGCGCCTCAGCATCCGTGGTCCTGCCGGGCGCGACTGGGAAATCACCATGCTGGAGGACCAGCCGCCCGAGGTGACGCTGGTCGGCCAGATGGAGCGCGATCGCGGCGGGCTGATGCGCCAGGAGTTCGAAGCCCGCGATGACTACGGCGTCACCGGCGGCAGCGCCGAGATCGCGCTGAACCTTGATGCGGTGGACCGCCGCTATGGCCTGTCGGCGGAACCCGAGCCGCGCGAGCCCATCGCGCTCGATCTGCCCATGCCGATGACCGGCTCACGCGCCGAATTCACCGAGGCGCTTTTCGGCGATCTGTCGCAGCACCCCTGGGCGAACATGCCTGTGACCATTGCCCTGCAGGTCGAGGACGCGCGCGGCCAGACCGGCGCGACCGAAGAGCAGGAAGTGGTGCTGCCCGGCCGGCGGTTCTTCGATCCCATGGCGGCGGCGGTGATCGAATTGCGCCGCGATATCCTGTGGTCGCGCGAAAACGCCGCACGCGCGGATCAGTTGATGCGCGCCATCGCGCACCGCCCCGAAACCGCGTTCCGCAGCGACAATGCGATCCCCCGCTTCCGCGCGGCACAGGCGCTGTTGCAGACCAGCCTGCGCGAGGGGCTGGATGACGAGACCCGCGACCAACTGGCGCAGGACCTGTGGGACCTGGCGATCCTGCTGGAAGAGGGCGATCTGGCCGATGCCCGCGAACGCCTGCGCCGCGCGCAGGAGCGTCTGGAAGAGGCCATGCGCTCCGGCGCCGACCCGTCCGAAATCGACGAGTTGATGGAAGAGCTGCGCGAGGCCATGCGCGACTACATGCGCGAACTGGCCCAGCAGCCCCGCGAACGCGGCGAGGCCCCGCCCGACCGAGAGTCCATGGAAATCACCCAGGACCAGATCCAGGAACTTCTGGACCGGATCCAGGAGCTGATGGAAGAAGGCCGCATGGAGGAAGCCGCCGAGCTGATGGCGCAACTCGAAATGCTGCTGGAAAACCTCGAATTCGTCGAAGGCGACGGCGAGGGCGGCCCAGGCGACGAGATGATGGAGGGTCTGGGCGACACGCTGCGCGACCAGCAGGACCTGGCCGACGACACGTTCCGCGAGTTTCAGGAACAGTTCAACCGCGGCGCCCCCGATGCCGAAGGCGAGGGTGACCCGCAGGGCACCGACGAGCTGGCCGAACGCCAGCAAGCCCTGCGCGACATGCTGCGCGACCAGCAGTTGCAGCCCATGCCCGGCGAAGGCACCGCCGAGGGCGAGGCCGCGCTGGAAGCGCTGGAAGAGGCCGAGCGCGCCATGGAAGAGGCCGAGGAAGCGCTGCGCGACGGCGATGCCGCAGGCGCGCTGGACCGGCAGGCCGAGGCGATGGAAGCCCTGCGGGAAGGCATGCGCCAGATGAACCAGGCCCAGGCGCAGGACCGGCGCGACCGGGGCGAACAAGGCGAGGATGCGCAGGCTGATGGCGGCCGTGACGGCAGCCGCGACCCGCTGGGCCGGTCACTGGGGGGCGAGGTCGGCACGGATGACGAGATGCTGCAGGGCGAGGAAGCCCGCCGCCGGGCGCAGGACCTTCTGGACGAGATCCGCCGCCGCTCAGCCGAACTCGACCGCCCCGAGGCCGAACTCGACTACCTGCGCCGTCTGCTGGACCGGTTCTGAAGACCGGCCCAACGGAAACGCCCTGCCCCGCTCCGGCCCGCCGTGGCTGCGGGGCGCAAGGGTGGGTGGGCGCACCGCAGGCGCGGGGGGCCGGAGCGGTTTTTCCCAACCGCACCCCACCAACGAAAAGACCCCCGAAGAGGGGGCCTTTCCAAAGCGATGAAACGCCGGGTCAGGCTTCCGCCGCAGCCTGTGCCTTGGCGATTTCCTTCTTCACCTTCAGCGCGGCGGGCGACAGTTCCTCGTCCTTCGCGCGCGTCAGGTAGGCATCCAGCCCGCCCCGGTGATCGACGCTGCGCAGCGCCGCCGAGGACACCCGCAGCTTCACCGCACGGCCCAGCGCCTCGGACTGGAGCGAGACGTCCTGCAGGTTCGGCAGGAACCGGCGCTTGGTCTTGTTGTTGGCGTGGCTCACGTTATGGCCGGACATCGGCCCCTTACCGGTCAGTTCGCAGCGGCGCGACATGGCTTTTGATCCTCATATCTCACGGCGCCTGCCATGCTGGCCCTGGCGCATAAACCAATGAGGCGCCCCGGGGCGCCTGCAATCTCCAGCGCGCTCTTAGGGGCATTCCGCGCAGGCGTCAAGCGATTCACTCCGGCTCCCGCGCGCTCCGGTCCAGCCGGTCCAGCACCTGCCGCGCGGCCTCACTTGGCAGCACCCGCCCGGCGACCACATCCTCGGCCATCGCGCCCAGCAGCGCCCGCGCCGACGGCGTTTCCAGCCGGGCCAGAACGCCCTGCCGCACATCCTCGAAAAACCAGTGCCTGGCCTGCGCCGCGCGGCGCTGCGCCCAGTGCCCGTGCACGCGCCGCCAGTCCACAAGCGCGCTGATCTCGTCCCAGACGCCCGCGATCCCGCCGCCTTCCAGCGCCGAAACCGTCATCGCCTTGGGGAAGCCCTCGGGGTCCTGCGGGCGGCGGCGCAGCAGGCGCAGGGCGCCCGCGTAATCGGCGCGGGTGCGTTCGGCGGCGGGTTTCAGGTCGCCATCGGCCTTGTTCACGACGATCAGGTCCGCCACCTCCATGATCCCGCGCTTCACACCCTGCAACTCGTCTCCGCCCGCCGGTGCCAGCAGCAGCGCGAACACGTCCGACAGGTCCGCGACCACGGTCTCCGACTGACCCACGCCCACGGTTTCGATCAGCACCACGTCGAAGCCCGCGGCCTCGCACAGCATCACCGCCTCGCGCGTGCGCCGGGCCACGCCGCCCAGATGCGTCTGGCTGGGCGACGGGCGGATGAAGGCGCGCGGCTCACGCGACAGCCGCTCCATCCGCGTCTTGTCGCCCAGGATCGAGCCCCCGGTGCGCGCACTCGACGGGTCCACCGCCAGCACCGCCACCCGCAGCCCCTGCCCGGTCAGCATAAGCCCGAAGCTTTCGATGAAGGTCGACTTGCCCACCCCCGGCGTGCCCGACAGGCCGATGCGGATCGCCTCGGGCGGGGGCTTTCCGCCTGCCCCAAGCGCCAGCCGCGCCAGCAGCGCCTCGGCCTCGGCGCGGTGGTCGGCGCGGCGGCTTTCCACCAGCGTGATCGCGCGGGCCAGCGCCCGCCGGTCGCCGCGTGCCACCGCTTCCGCCAGATCGTCGCTCATGCCCGCGCTCCTGCCACCAACGCCCCCTCTTGCCTCGCGCGACACCGGAATGTCCAGACAAGGCGCCGCTCACCGCACGATCGGCTCCAGCGGGTCATAGAGCGCCCGCGCCAACCGACCGTCGGCGCCGAAAGCCAGCTCCGGCAGCGTGTCCGGCTTGAAGCGCAGGCGGCGCAGCTCGGCCTCGGTGACAAAGCGGCGCCGGTTCACCACCCCCGCCGGGTCCTGCCCGGCGTCATCGATCCGCCCACCGGTGATGCTGGCGCGGAAGTAGATATCGACCTGATGAAAACGCCCGCCCGGGTCGTGGAACTCGTTGACCAGGCAGGGCGCGCCGACGCGGATGCGCAGCCCGCATTCCTCGAACACCTCGCGCTCCAGGTTCTCGGGCAGGCCCGCGCCGCGCTCCACCCCGCCGCCGGGCGCGCACCACAGATCGCTTTCCCCGCCGGGCCAGGCATTGACGATCAACAACCGCCCGCGGTGCAGGATCACCGCCCGCACCGCAAGCCGGACCGGCCCCGAATCGCGCATGACGTCACTCCCCTTCGCCCAAGCCCCATGGTGCGGCGCCGCAGGTCACCCTATATCGTCGGCATGAAGCATTCTGCGTCCCTTGTCATGGGTTTCCTGATGGCTCTTCCCGGCGCTGCAAGCGCGGCCGACTGCGTGGTGCTGCTGCACGGGCTGGCGCGGACCGAGGTGTCGCTGGTGGCGATGGAGGAAACGCTATCGTTCCACGGCTATGAGACCGTGAACGAGGGCTACCCGTCGCGCAGCGCGCCGATCGAGGACCTTGTCGCCCATGTCGGCACGGCGGCGGAAAAATGCGATGGCGCCGAGCGCCTCCATTTCGTCACCCATTCCATGGGCGGCATCCTTGTGCGCGCCTGGCTGCAGGAGCACCGCCCGGAAAACCTGGGCCATGTGGTGATGATGGCGCCGCCCAACCATGGCTCGGAACTGGTGGACCTGTTCGCCGAGATCGAGGCGTTCGAGTGGATCAACGGCCCGGCGGGGCTGGAACTGGGCACCGAGGACACGGCCACGCCCATGCGCCTCGCGTTTCCCGACTATTCGCTGGGCATCATCGCCGGGAACGTGTCGCTCAACCCGCTCGCCTCGGCGCTGATCGAGGGCGAGGATGACGGCAAGGTGTCGGTCGAGAGCACGCGGATCGAGGGGATGGCCGATCACATCGTGCTGCCGGTCACGCACACCTACATGATGCTGAACCCGATGGTGATGGCACAGGTGCTGGAATACCTGCGCTACGGCGCCTTCGACCACGGCATGAATTTCGCCAACGCGCTGCGCAAGCTGGCGAACCCCTGACCGCGTCGCGGCGTCGCCGACCGGCATCTGAACACCCATCCGCTGTGGCGATAGCATGCTCACGGCGCCGCGCCCCGCCGCATGTCCCGGCCCGGGCCTGCCCGGGCCGCGCCCGCGAGGCGCCATGGGTGGGTCGGGTGGGGCGCCGAGCGGGCGCTTGCCAGCCGGGAGCGCTGCCTCAGTGCGCAGCGCGCCCGTCGTCAGGGGCGAACACGGCCGCCACATCGTCCAGCAATCGCTCCCAGCGCGCCGCCGGGCCGTGCAACGACAGGGATCGCGCTGCCTCGTTCTCCCCCGGTGCGAAGGTCAGGGTCAGCGCGTCTTCGGGCCGGTGCGCCCCCAGCCGCTCGGGCCATTCGATCAGGCACAGCGCGGTGTCGAGCGCCGCATCCAGCCCCAGTTCCCAGACCTCGGACGGGTCCGACAGGCGGTAAAGGTCCACATGCCAAACCTCGAAACCAACCGCCTCATAGGTCTGCACCAGCGTGAAGCTGGGCGAGGGGACGTCTTCGATCGCCCCCCGCGCCGCCAGCAGGGTCTGGATCAGCGCGCGGGCGAAATGGGTCTTGCCCGCCCCCACCGG
>SKMI01000203.1 GCA_007121115.1 Paracoccaceae bacterium
CTCGGCCCGTTGCGCCAGCCGCTCCAGATCGGCCAGCGACAGCCGCTCTAGCACCAGCACCTGCGCGCGGCTCAGGACGGCGGCGTTCAGCTCGAAGCTGGGGTTTTCGGTGGTCGCACCGACCAGCACGATGGTGCCGTCTTCCATATGCGGCAGGAACCCGTCCTGCTGCGCCTTGTTGAAGCGGTGAATCTCGTCCACGAACAACAGCGTCCCGCGCCCCTGTTGGCGGCGCAGCTTCGCCTCGTCGAAGATGCGGCGCAATTCGGGGACACCGGTGAAGATGGCGCTGATCTGGGTGAAATGCAGCTCGGCCTGATCGGCCAGCAGGCGTGCGATGGTGGTCTTGCCCACGCCGGGCGGCCCCCAGAGGATGAGCGAGGACAGCGCCCCCGCCGCCAGCATCGCGCCCAGCGGACCGTCGGGGCCCAGCACCTGATCCTGCCCGATCACGTCGCCCAGCCGCGCGGGCCGCAACCGGTCGGCCAGCGGGCGCGGGGCACTGTCGGGGGCGGTGTCCTGCCCCTTGGCGGCGGTATCGAACAGATCGGCCATGGGCGGCAGGTTACGCGGGCAGGCGGGCGCGGGGAAGGGGCGTCAGAAGCGGAAGCGCAGCGCCAGGCGGCGACCCTCGCGCAGCACCTCCACCTGCCAGTTGCGGGTCCCGGCCTGCGCCGCGCGCTCCACATCGGCGCTGTCCGCGACCGTTACGCCGTTGATGGCCAGCACGATATCGCCGCGCCGTAGCCCGGTGCGGGCGGCAATACCCTGCAGGTCCGTGACCAGCGCGCCCTGCGCATCCAGCGGCAGGTTGTGCTCGGCGATCACCGCGGGGTTCACGGTTTCCACGCTCAGCCCGCGCAGGGCGCTGTCGGCGCGGATCACGCGCGGGTCGCGCCGGGGGCTGTCGGGCGGCGGGATCAGGGCGACGGTTGTGGTCTCGGCGCTGCCATCGGCGCGCAGATAGGCGATCTCGGCCGCGCCGCCGATGCCGGTGGCGGCCAGACGGAACATCATCTCGGGGGCCGAGTTCACCGGCCCGCCGTCCACCGCCAGCACCACATCGCCCGCACGCAGCCCGGCGGCGGCGAAGGGGCTTTCGGCGTGCAGGTCGGTCAGCACCACGCCCTCGGGCAGGGTCATGCCGAAGGCCTCGGCCAGTCCGGCATCCAGCGCCTGCGCGCGCACCCCGGCCCAGGGGCGCTGGAAGCGGTCCTCCCCGTCCTGCGCCTGCGCCACCACCTGCGCCACAAGGTTCGACGGCACCGCAAAGCCCACACCGACCGAGCCGCCGCCCCGGGTCATGATGGCGGTGTTGATGCCCACCAGCCGGCCCCGCATGTCCACCAGAGCGCCACCCGAGTTGCCGGGGTTGATGGCGGCATCGGTCTGGATGAAATAGCCCCGGCCCGAGCCCAGCGCGATCCCGGACCGCGCCAGCCCCGAGATGATGCCGCTGCTGACCGTCTGGCCCACCCCGAACGGGTTACCGATAGCCAGCACCAGCTCGCCGACCTCCACCCCGTCGCTGTCGGCGAAGCCCAGCGCGGGCAGGTCCGCGGCGCCTTCGAGCCGCAGCACCGCGATATCGCTTTCGGCATCGCTCAGGATCACCGATGCGTCGTATTCGCGCCGGTCGGCCAGCACCACGCGGATGTCGGTGGCGTCCCCCACAACGTGGTGGTTCGAGACCACGATCCCCTCGGGCGCGACGATCACGCCGGAGCCGAGCGCGTTCTGCACGCGCGGCGCCGGGGCACCGAACCCGCCGCCGAACCCGCCGAAAAAATCCTCGAACAGGTCGCCGAAGAAAGGGTCCGCGGCGAAGGGGCTGCGGCGTTGCTCCACCAGGCGGCTGGCGTAGATGTTGACCACCGCGGGCGCGGCGTCACGCACCACCGGCGCGAAACTGAGGGTGATTTCGGCGCGGTCAGCGGGCACGCGGGCGTCGGCATGCAGGGGGGCAGGGGGCTGCGGCAACAGGATCACGGCCAGCAAGAGCCCCGCCAACACGCCCAGAGCAGCCCCTACGCCTTGTCGAAGCATCCTCGCCCTCCACCACCGTCATCGCGTGCTCCGGCAGCGCATATAGGCGCCGGGCGCGGCGCGTTCCAGAGGCGCAAGAAAAAGGCCCGCCGAAGAGGGCGGGCCATTGCAGCAGGGTGTAGCGCCGTTCAGGCGCCCAGCGCCTTGATCCGGGCCGAAAGGCGGGATTTCTTGCGCGCGGCGGTGTTCTTGTGCAGCACGCCCTTCGTCACGCCGCGGTCGATTTCGGGCTGGGCGGCCAGCAGCGCGGCCTTGGCGACATCGGCGTTGCCGGACGCGATGGCTTCCTCGACCTTGCGCAGGAAGGTGCGGATGCGCGAGCGGCGCGCCTTGTTGACGGCATAGCGGCGCTCGTTCTGGCGGGCGCGCTTCTTGGATTGGGGCGTATTGGCCATGGGTGCGGGTCTCTTTCGGGTCAGTTGCGTTTCGGTTGCGCAAACGGACCCACGACACGGCCCTCAAGCCGATTCGATCTCATGCCTTAAGCGGGCCCACGCGCATGTGGGGGCCGATTACACCAGCGCGCCGGAAAAGAAAAGGCCCCGCGCGCGGCGGGGCCTGACGGCACTGGCCCATGGCTTGCTTTCGCCGTCATGGCCAGTGGCCCGGGGTGGGGTCTTAATGCGGATGACAGGTGCAGAGCCGCCACGCCTCATCGATCCCGGAACTGGGCCTCGCGCTTTTCCAGGAAGGCGGCCATGCCTTCCTTCTGGTCGGCGGTGTTGAACAGCATGTGGAACACGCGGCGCTCGAACAGCAGCCCCTCGCGCAGGGTGGTCTCGTAGCTGCGGTTGACGGCTTCCTTGACCACCTTGACGGTGATCTGGGACTTGTCGGCGATCTTGCCCGCCGCCTCCATCGCCGTCTCCATCAACTTCTTGACCGGGACCACGCGGCTGACCAGGCCCGAGCGCTCGGCCTCCTCGGCGTCCATGAAGCGGCCCGTCAGGTGCATGTCCATGGCCTTGGACTTGCCCACGAAGCGCGTCAGCCGCTGGGTCCCGCCGATCCCGGCGACGACGCCGAGGTTGATCTCGGGCTGGCCGAATTTCGCGGTCTCCGAGGCGATGATGAAATCGCACATCATGGCCAGTTCGCACCCGCCGCCCAGCGCATAGCCGGACACGGCGGCGATGATGGGCTTGCGTACGCGCAGCATCGCCTCGGTCTCGGGGGTGAAGAAATCGGCCTCGAACACATCGACGAAGCCCTTTTCGGACATCTCCTTGATGTCAGCCCCGGCGGCAAAGGCCTTCTCCGTGCCGGTCAGCACGATGGCGCGGACCTTTTCGTTCTGGTCTGCCTCGGTCAGGGCCTTGGCCAGTTCGCCCATCAGGGTGCTGTTGAGGGCGTTCAGGGCGTCGGGGCGGTTGAGGCGGATCAGTGCGATATGGTCCTTGATATCGACGATCAGCGTTTCATAGGCCATGCGCGGCACCTTGGTTGTTGCGATATGAGGCCCGGTCCTTATCACCCTCGGGCGGTGGTTCAAGTCATCTCTGGCAGCCCGGGCACCAGAAGCTGGACCGCCCCGATTGCACTGCGCGGCGCACCGTGCCGCTGCAGCCGGGGGCCGGGCAGGGGGCGCCTTCGCGACCGTAGACGCGGAAAGAGTGTTGAAAATAGCCGAGTTCTCCGTCCGCCTGCCGGTAGTCGCGCAAGGAGGAGCCGCCCGCGTCAATGGCGTCGCGCAGGGTGGCGCGAATGACCTCGGTCAGCCGTTCGATCCGCCCCGCGGAAATCCGTCCGGCCGCGCGTTTCGGCGAAATCCCCGCGCGGTGCAGCGCCTCGCAGACATAGATGTTGCCAAGGCCCGCGACGATTCGCTGATCCAGCAGCGCGGCCTTGACCGGCATCCGCCGCCCCGCCAGCCGCGCGTGCAGGTAGCCCGCGTGAAACCCGTTGCCCAGCGGCTCGGGCCCCAGCGTGGCAAGCCAGGAGTGCGCCTCCAGCGCATCGGTGGCGGTCAGGTCCATGGCCCCGAAGCGGCGTGCATCGTTGAAGGTGATGCGCGCGCCACCCTCCATGTGCAGCACCACGTGGTCATGGCGTTCGGGTGCCGGGTGGTCGTGGTGGAACCGCCCCGGCACATGCGGCGCCGCCAGCCCGGACACCACCATCCGCCCCGACATGCCCAGGTGCATGATCAGCGTCTCGCCCCGGTCCAGATCGGCCAGCAGGTATTTCGACCGCCGCCCCAGCCGGAGTACTCGCGCGCCTGTGAGCCGCGCGCCCATGCGCGGCGGGAAGGGCCAGCGCAGGTCCGGGCGGCGCACCTCGGCGCGGGCGATCACCGCGCCCTCCATCGCCGGGGCAAGGCCCCGGCGTACTGTTTCGACCTCGGGCAATTCGGGCACGCGGACCTCCCTGCGGCAACGGGGCCGGATTGTAACGGCCCCGCATCCCCCTATAAGTACCCACAGGGCCCGCTGCCAGCGCCGGGGTGCGAAAGGACCGTGATGACCGACGACCCGACCCAGGACGACACCCGCACGACGCATTTCGGCTTCCGGACCGTCGAGGCCGAGGCCAAGGCCGGGATGGTCCATGGCGTGTTCTCGCGCGTGGCGTCGAAATACGATCTGATGAACGACCTGATGTCGGGCGGCATCCACCGGCTGTGGAAGGATGCGATGATGGACTGGCTGGCCCCGCGTCCCGGCCAGCACCTGCTGGATGTGGCGGGCGGCACCGGGGACATCGCGTTCCGGTTCCTGGACCGGGCCGGGGCGGGCGCGCGGGCGACGGTGCTGGATCTGACCGAATCGATGCTGGTCGAAGGGCAGGCGCGAGCCGAGGCCGCGAACCTTTCGCACGCGCTGGACTGGGTGGTGGGCGATGCCATGGCGCTGCCCTTCACCGACAACAGCTTTGACGCCTATACCATCAGCTTCGGCATCCGGAACGTCACCCGGATCGACGCCGCGCTGGCCGAGGCCTTCCGCGTCCTGCGCCCCGGGGGTCGGCTGATGGTGCTGGAATTCAGCCAGGTGCCGGTGCCGATGCTGCAACGCGCCTATGACCTCTATTCCTTCAACGTGATCCCGGCCATGGGGCAGGCGGTGGCGGGCGACCGCGAGAGCTACCAGTATCTGGTCGAATCGATCCGCCGCTTCCCGGATCAGGAACGCTTCGCCGCCATGATCCGTGACGCGGGCTTTGAACAGGTCAAGTACCGCAACCTGTCCATGGGGATTGCCGCGCTGCACTCCGGCTGGAAGATCTGAGCCCATGCGCGGACCCCATAACCTGCTGCGGCTGATCCGCACCGGCGCCACCTTCGAGCGCACCGGCGCCATGGCGCAGGTGCTGGAGGCGATGAACGCGCCACCGCGCCTGCGCGTGGCGCTGCGGGTGCTGGCCTGGCCGTTCCGCTGGCTGGGGTTGAAGGGTGACCCGGCCCTGCCCCCCGCCACCCGCGCGCTGACCGCTCTCGGCCCGGCCTATATCAAGTTCGGCCAGACCCTTGCCACCCGCCCCGATGTGGTGGGCACGGAAATGGCCGAGCAGTTGCGCTACCTGCAGGACAAGCTGCCCCCCTTTTCCATGGCCGAGGCCCGCAAGGCGGTGGCCGCCGAAATCGGCCTGCCGGTGGAGCGGGTGTTTTCCGAATTCTCGGAGCCGGTGGCGGCGGCGTCCATCGCGCAGGTGCATCAGGCGCGGATCGCGGGCAGCGGGCAGAAGGTGGCAGTCAAGATCCTGCGCCCCGGCGTCGAGCGCGCCTTTCAGACCGATATCGACGCGTTCTACTTCGCCGCCGGGATGATCGAGGCGCTTCTGCCCATGACCCGTCGGCTGCGGCCCAGCGACGTGATCGCGCATTTCGAGGCAACGGTGCAGGGGGAACTGGACCTGCGACTGGAATCCGCCTCGGCCGCCGAGTTTGCCGACAATACCGCCGATGATGCGGGCTTTGCCGTGCCGCGCCCGGTCTGGGGGCTGTCGGCGCGCCGCATCATGACGCTGGAATGGGCCGAAGGCGTGCCCATGGGCGACCGCGCCGCGCTCGATACGCTGACCGTGGACAAGCCCGAGATCGGGCGGCGGGTGCTGCACCTGTTTCTGAGACACGCGCTGCGCGACGGGCTTTTTCACGGCGATTTGCACCAGGGCAACCTGAAGGTCACGCGCGACGGGACGCTGGTGGCGCTGGATTTCGGCATCATGGGCCGGATCGACGAATACACCCGCCGCGTCTATGCCGAGATCCTGTTCGGATTCATCCAGCGCGACTATCGCCGGGTGGCCGAGGTGCATTTCGAGGCCGGATACGTCCCGCCCGACCGCGATATCGACGAATTCGCCCGCGCCCTGCGCTCGGTGGGCGAGCCGATCTTCGGCATGGATGCGGCGCAGATTTCGATGGCCAAGCTGCTGGCCTATCTGTTCGAGGTGACCGAGCGATTCGGCATGGAAACCCGGACCGAACTGATCCTGCTGCAACGCACCATGGTGGTGGTCGAAGGGGTGGCGCGGTCGCTTGATCCGCAGATCAACATCTGGAAGGTCGCGCGCCCGGTGGTCGAGGAATACATCGGCGAAAACATCGGGCCGAAGGCGCTGGCGCGCGATCTGGCCCGCACGGCGCAGGTGCTGGCGCGCTTCGGCCCGCGCCTGCCGCAGATGGTCGAGGATGCGCTGATCGCCCAGGCGCACCCGCCCCGCAACGCCTCGCATTCGGGCGGCGGCGGGCGTCTTGGCTGGATCGCGCTGGCGCTTGGACTGTTTGCAAGCGGGCTGTGGCTGGGCAGTACGTTCTGAACGGCGGTTCGAGCCTCTGATTTCGCTTCGAAAAAGCGCGCCCCAGCGCCCCGCCCCGGCGTTCAGCCGCCTTCGGCCACCCGCACCAGCATCGCGCCGATCCGCCCCGGTGCCAGCGCCTCGTCATGCGCCTGCGCCGTGGCCGCAAGCGGGTGGATCGCGGCCACCGGGTGCTGCAGCGCCCCGGCCTCCAGCCAGCGGGTCAGATCGGCAATCGCCGCCTGCCGCGACGCCTGCGGCAGGGAATAGACCAGCACCATCCGGATCGTCAGCGCGGCGAACATCATCGGATACCAGGGCAGCACCGGTTCGGGCGCGGCCATGGAGCCATAGGCGGCGATCACCCCGTTTTCGGCCAGCACCGCGCGCGAGACCTCCAGATTGCCACCGAATTCCACTTCGACGATCCGGTCCACCTTCGCGTCGCCCGTGGCCTCGAGGATCGCCGCCGCCGTATCGCCCGCGCGGTAGTTCACAACCGCATCCGCCCCCATGGCGCTGGCGTGCGCGGCCTTTTCCGGCCCGCTGACCGTGGCGATCACCTGCGCCGCACCGCCAAGCTTCGCCATCTGCACCGCATAGGCGCCCACCGCCCCCGCGCCGCCTGTCACCAGCACCCGCTGCCCGGTCACCGGCCCGTCGGCGAAAACGCAGCGATGCGCGGTCTGCGCCGGAATGCCCAGGCAGGCGCCGGCTTCGAAACTGGCGGCATCAGGCAGCGCCACCGCCTGCGCCGCGGGCAGCGTGACATATTCCGCGCAACTGCCCATGGCCCGGCCCCAGGCCGCGTTCCAAAGCCACACCTGTTGGCCCACACGGGCCGGGTCCACGCCGTCGCCCACCGCGTCGATCACCCCCGCGCCATCGCTGTGCGGGACCACCAGCGGATGCGCCAGCGGCCCCCGCGCCCCGGCGCGCGCCTTCGCATCCGACGGGTTGACGCCGGAAAACACCACCCGCACCCGCACCTCGCCCGGTTCGGGCTCGGGGCGGGGCAGGTCGCGCAGTTCCAGCACCTCGGCCGCCGGGCCGGTGCGCCGGTAGGCGATGGCGCGCATGGTGTCGCTCATGCGGCCTTCTCCATCCGGATGAAGGTGAAGAGCCCCAGCGACCGCTCCTCGGTCACCTCCAGCGCGCCCTGACCCAGAATGCGTGCTTTCGGGAAATCCGGGTGCCAGCCCAGCCAGCCCGCCAGCGGCGCAAAGACGCGCTCGATCCAGGCCAGAAACCCGCGTTCGCGGGCGAAATGGTTGACGATGATCACCTGCCCGCCGGGTTTGCAGACCCGCGCGATCTCGGCCATCACCCGCTCCGGGTCCGGCACGACCGAGACCAGATACATCGCCACCACAGTGTCGAAATGCGCGTCCGGAAAATCCAGCGACCGCGCGTCCATCTGGCGCAATTCGCGCACATGGGCCAACCCGTCCTCGGCCACGCGCTTGCGGGCACGGGCCAGCATTTCCTCGGAAAAGTCGATCCCCGTCACCTCCAGATGCGGTGCATAATCGCCCAGCGACAGCCCGGTGCCCACGCCGACCTCCAGCACGCGGCCCGTAGCGGCGTTCACCGCCGCGGTCGCCTGCCGTCGCCCCTTGCGGGTGATCCGGCCAAAGGTGTCATCATAAACCGGCGCCCAGCGGCGGTAGCTTGACGTGACGGCGGAAAGGTCCATGCGCAATCCTCGGATGCAA
>SKMI01000115.1 GCA_007121115.1 Paracoccaceae bacterium
CCTCAGCGCATTTCTTTGTTGGCTTGCCGGATGTTCCAGATCATCACCGGCAGCACCAGGATCATGATGACAAAGGCCACCGCCGTCGCCCGCCCGTCATCGCGGAACATGTAGGTCATCATGTAACTGGGCAGGATATGCGTGCCGAAGTTGCCGCCGGTCATGGTGTAGACGATGTCGAAGACCTTGAGCACCAGAATGGTGATGGTGGTCCAGACCACGACGATCGTGCCCATGATCTGCGGCACCTTGATCTTGAAGAAGACCTGAAACGGGTTGGCTCCGTCGATGATGGCGGCCTCGATGGTTTCCTCGGGGATGCCGCGCAGCGCCGCCGAGAGGATCACCATGGCAAAGCCGGTCTGAATCCAGATCAGGATGAACATCAGGAAGAAGTTGTTCCAGAACCGGACCTGCACCGGGTCCACCGGGTCCATGCCGAAGCTGTCGCGCACCGCGTTGATGATGCCGATGTCCGGGTTGGCCGAGTAGACGAATTTCCAGATCAGCGAGGCGCCGACGAAGCTGATCGCCATGGGCATGAAGATCAGCGACTTGGCGATATTGCCCCACTTCAGCCGGTCGGTGAGTTGCGCCACCAGCAGGCCGAAGAAGGTGGCCATGGCGGGCACCACCAGCACCCACATCAGGTTGTTGAACACCGCCGTGCGGAAGGTGGAGCCTGCGAACAGGTCCATGTAGTTTCCCAGCCCGATGAAGTTCGCCCCCGAGCGGTCAAAGAGCGAACGCCAGAATGAGCCGACCACCGGATAGGCCAGATAAAGCCCCAGCGCGAACATGGCCGGAAACAGGAACAGCCACGGCCGAACCTTATTCGCGCGGTTGATGTTGTCCCCCGGCGAAACGGCGCCCTGCGGAAACGCCCAGAGCGCGAATTTCAACAGGTAGAAGGCCAGCACCGCCGTGACCGCAACAGCAAAGAGCGCCCCGGCCAGGTTCGCGCCGCTCAGCGCAGGAAGCACCGCCGGCAATGTATAACCCAGCAGCACGGCAAGGATCGGCAGGCCGAAGACGATGGGCACCCCGATCGTGCGATTGGGTCGGGTCTCCCGTGCCGGGAAGAACACCTTGTCGAGGATCATGTTGGAAAAATAGAAATATCCGACACACCCACCGACACCGATCACGATGGTGAACACACCCTGAATCACCGGATGCATGGCCGCCTCCTCCCGTTGGGACACTGGCCCGGCGGCCCAATGCGGCCGCCGGAGCTTATTGTTGGTGCGCCCGCGCGCGCTCCTCTCTCACGCGCGGGCGGTGGCGCAACGCAGCGCCCGATCAGCGCATGGCGTCCCAGCGCTCCTGGATGTTGTTCGCGACCGTTTCAGCCGGGGTACCCGTGACGAAATCCACCATCCCGGTCCAGAAGGAACCCGCGCCGATCTCGCCCGGCATGACGTCCGAGGCGTCGAAGCGGAAGGTCGTGGCATCGAGCAGGATCTGGTTCATGGCCCGCAGCGAATCGTCGCCGAAGGTGTCGAGGTTCACGCCCGTGTGCGGGGTCAGGAAGCCCGACTGCGCCATCCAGACCTCATGCGCGATCGGGGTCTTCAGGAACTCGATCAGGCCGCGGGTCGCCTCGCTGTCGTCGGTGATGGCGAACTGCGTGCCCGCGCCCATGACCGGGTCGCCCAGGTCCTGCCCGGCAAAGGACGGGAAGTAGAAGAAGTCATAGTCCACGCCATATTCCGAGCCCTCGGGGAAGAAGGACGGGATGAAGGACGCCTGCTTGTGCATGTAGCAATCCGGCGGGATCTGGAACAGACCGGCCGGGCTGTCCCGGAAGTCGGTGGTTGCTGCCGCCTGCGGGCCGCCATGCACCCAGCCATCGCTGTGCACGAAAGTGCCGAAGGTCTCGATCGCCTCGATCACCTCGGGCGAGTTGAAGGGCAGGTCATTGGTGATCCAGTCGTCATAAAGCTCGGGCTCGTGCAGCCGCAGCATGATGTCCTCGATCCAGTCGGTCGCGGGCCAGCCGGTCGCCGCGCCGGAACCCAGCCCGATGCACCAGGGCGTGCCGCCGTCATCGACGATCATCTGCGACAGCTCCAGCAGCTCTTCCATGCTTTCGGGTATGTCATATCCCATCTCGTCGAAGGCATCGGGCGAATACCAGACCAGCGATTTCACATCGACCTTGTAGAAGAAGCCGAACATCTCCTCTTCGCCGTCGGGGTTGGGGAAGGTGCCCAGATCGACCCACGACTGCCCGGCGGCGTAGTTTTCGACCATCCACTCGGCAGTGTCTTCGCCCAGCGGCGCCAGCGCCCCGCGCGCAGCCATGTCGGCGGCCAGGCCCGGCTGCGGGAAAACGGCAATGTTCGGCGCCGAGTCCGCCTGAATGGCGATCACGATGTCCTGTTCGAAGCTGTCGGAGCCCGAGTAATCCACGGTCGCTCCGGTCGCAGCCTCGAAATAGGCCATGGTGTTGCGCACCATCTCGGCGTCGACGCTCAGCCACGGGCCGGTGACGGTCACTGTCTGACCCGAGAAGTCATGCGCGTCCGAGAAAGCGTCGAAGCTGTCCCAGTTGAACCCTTCGGTGCCCGGTTCGATCAGCAGGTTCTGCGCCGACGCTCCGCCTGCCATCAGGGCAAGCGCCGCCGCACCGGCATAAAGTCTGGCTTTCATCTTGAAACCTCCCACGGTTGTTTGCGCTCAATACCTTCCGAAGTATGACCGTCAGGCACGGCGCAGGTTCCCCAAGTCACGGCCGGGAATCAAACCCCAAACCGTTTTGGATGATGGGACCGTTACCGATATCAGCGCATCTGTCAATTACGCTTGCCCGCAAGGCCACGATTTTCCTTGCCCTTTTCGCACCTGCAGCAAAACGATCTTGGCAAGGCCCTTTTCCCTCTGGTCCAAATCGCGCATAGTAACGGGGCAGAATCCAAGGCGGTTTGAGCGCGGAATGGGCATCACTCTGAAGGAACTGGCGCAGTCGCTGGGGCTGTCACCGACCACCGTCAGCCGCGCGCTGAACGGCTACCCTGAAGTGAACGAGGATACGCGCTGGCGCGTGATGGAAGCCGCGCGCAAGCTGAACTACCGCCCGAACACCCGCGCAAAGAGCCTGGCCACCGGGCGGGCGCAGGCAATCGGCCACGTCATCCCGATCAGCGACCAGCACGAGATCGTCAATCCCGTCTTCGCGGATTTCATCGCCGGAGCGGGCGAAAGCTACGCCCGCGCAGGGTATGACATGACCATTTCCGTGGTCGCCGATGACGAGGAAGCGCAGGTCTATCGCGATCTGGTGGGGCGCGGCAGCGTGGACGGGCTGATCGTGCACGCGCCGCGCCAGATGGACCCGCGCATCCCGCTCTTGCGCGACCTTGGCATTCCCTTCCTGGTGCACGGGCGGTCCAGCGGGGTGAACCAGCCCTATTCCTGGCTGGACATCAACAACCGGCGCGGGTTCGCGCGCGCCACCGAATTCCTGCTCGATCTCGGGCATCGGCGCATCGGTTTCGTCAACGGGATCGAGGTCATGGATTTCGCCATCCGGCGCCGCAGCGGGTATCTGGATGCGCTGGCCGGGCGCGGGGTGCGGGCCGATCCGGCCCTGATGGTGTCAGCCGAGATGACCGAAACCAACGGCTACCGCGCCGCGCGGCGGATGCTGGCGCTGCCGGACCCGCCCACGGCGTTTCTGGTCTCGTCCATGCTGCTGGCCATCGGGGTGCGCCATGCGCTGTGGGACGCGGGGTTGCACATGGGGCGCGATGTGTCGGTGATCACCCATGACGATGACCTGTCCTATCTGAAGAACGGCGACGCGGTGCCGCTTTTCACGGCGACACGCTCCTCGATCCGCGAGGCCGGGCGGCAGTCCGCCGACATGCTGCTGGATCTGGTGAGCAATGCGACCGAGCCGCCCTTGACACGCCTGCTCGAGGTCGACCTGATCATCGGTGAATCCACGGGGCCCGCCCCCCAGCGCCAGAAGGATAGCGCATGACCACCGACCTGCCCTTGAACCGCGGCGATTTCCCGGACGGTTTCCTGTTCGGCTGCGCCACATCGGCCTATCAGATCGAGGGCCACGCGCAGGGCGGCGCCGGGCCCACCCACTGGGACACGTTCGCTGCCACACCCGGCAATGTGGTGCGCGCCGAAAACGGCGACCTGGCCTGCGACCACCTGCACCGGTTCGAGGAAGACCTCGATCTGGTGGCGGGGGCGAACCTCGATGTCTACCGCTTTTCTGCCAGTTGGGCGCGGGTGCTCCCCGAGGGGCGCGGCGCGGTGAACGGCGAAGGCCTGGATTTCTACGACCGGCTGGTGGATGCGCTGCTGGCGCGCGGCGTGAAACCGGCGCTGACGCTTTATCACTGGGAACTGCCCGCCGCGCTCGCGGACCTTGGCGGCTGGCGCAACCGCGACATCGCGGGCTGGTTCGCCGATTACGCCGAGGTGCTGTGCGCGCGCATCGGCGACCGGGTCTGGTCCGCCGCCCCGATAAACGAGCCGTGGTGCGTCGCGTGGCTGAGCCACTTCATGGGGCACCACGCGCCCGGCCTGCGCGATATCCGCGCCACCGCGCGGGCGATGCACCATGTGGGGCTGGCGCATGGGCAAGCCATCGCCGTGATGCGGGGCCTCGGCATGTCCAACCTGGGCGCTGTGTGCAACTTCGAATACGCCGAACCGGCCGAGGACACGCCCGAGGCCCGCGCGAGCGCCCGCCGCTATGACGGCATCTACAACCGCTGGTTTCTGAGCGGCATGTTCCACGGCACCTGGCCCGCCGATGTGCTGGAAGGGCTGGAGCCGCACATGCCCGCGGATTGGCAGGATGACATGGCCACCATCAAGGCGCCGGTGGACTGGCTGGGCCTGAACTACTACACCCGCAAGCTGATTGCCCCCGCCGCCGGGCCGTGGCCCGCCGTGCAGGAAATCGACGGCCCGCTGCCGAAGACCCAGATGGGGTGGGAAATCTACCCCGAGGGGCTCTACAACTTCCTGCGCTTCGCGCATGAGCACTATACCGGTGGCATCCCCCTTTATGTGACCGAAAACGGCATGGCCAACCCGGACCTGCCCGGACAGCCGGACGCGGCGCGGATCGACTATATCGGCGCGCATCTGCAACAGGTTCGCCGCGCCATCGCCGACGGGGTGCCGGTGCAGGGCTATTTCGTCTGGTCGCTGCTGGACAATTACGAATGGGCGCTGGGGTATGAAAAGCGCTTCGGGCTCGTGCATGTGGATTTCGACAGCTTGCAGCGGCGGCCCAAGGCATCCTATGACGCGCTGGCCCGCGCCCTTGCGCGCGGCTGACCCACCACGGGAGCCCGCACCATGTCCGATGCCGCACCGCCTGTCCTTGTCGCCGATGTCGGCGGCACCAACACCCGCGTGGCGCTGGCGCGCGGCGGTGCGGTCGATACCGGCTCCATCCGCCGCTACCGCAACGCCGGGGCCGCACGGCTTGAGGACGTGCTGCGCCGCTACCTGGACGAGGCAGCACCGGGACCGGTGGGCGGGGCTTGCGTGGCGCTGGCAGGTCCAGTGCGCGATGGCGCCGCCCGGATGACCAACCTCGGCTGGGCGCTGACCGAGGATGACCTGGCGCAGGCTACCGGCGCCCCGCGCACGCAGGTTGCGCTCCTGAACGACCTGCAGGCGCAGGGCCACGCGCTCCCCGGCATCGCGCCCGAAAACCTGCAGCCATTGCGCGCGGCCAGACCCGAGCCCGGCGCGACCCGGCTGGTAATCGGCTTCGGGACCGGGGTGAACGCGGCCGTGGTGCATCCGCTTCCCGGCGGCGGCGCGCTGGTGCCCCCGGCCGAGGCCGGGCACATCCACCTGCCGGTAGCCGATGACCTCGACGCCGAGCTGGCGGCGTGGATGCGGGGTCAGGGCACCTTCGCCTCGGCCGAAGAGGTGCTGGCGGGCAGCGGGCTGGAACGGCTCTATCGCTTCCACGCCGAACGGGCGGGCCACCCCGATCGACTGGATGCTGCCGCCATCATGGCGGCCATGGACGCAGATGACGCCTGCGCGCGCGCAACCGGGGCGCATTACATGCGGCTGATGGCCCGCTATGCGACGCTGCTGGCGCTGGTGCACCTGCCCTTCGGCGGAATTGCCTTCATCGGCGGCGTGGCCCGCGCCTTTGCCCCGTATACCGTCGCCTTCGGCTTTGACGCCGCCTTTTGCCAGATGGGCCGGTTTTCCGAGTTCGTCACCGCCTTCCCGGTGGCGGTGCTGACCGATGACTATGCCGCGCTGACCGGCTGCGCCGCCCACCTGCACGCCCGCCCCGCCTGACCCGGCCACGGCGCAGCAAGACCGCACCGCCGGGTACAAGGGTGGTGGCGGGCGTCCTTCGCAGGCGCTTCGCGCGTCACCGGGGTCGCCCGGGCCCCCGGATCGTGCCGCAAGCGCCGTATCCGTCACCGCAGGCAGCCAACCGCACCCGGCCCCTGACTTTCCAGGCCCCGCGTGCTATCTCGCCGCAAAAGCAAAGGAGCGCGCATGAGCCTCGCCGATTCTCCCCCGCCGCATGATGACCGCCCGGTCTGGCCCGCCATCCGGCGCGGGCTCACGCTGCGCTGCCCCGCCTGCGGCGAGGGGGCCATCCTGCACCGCTACCTGAAGGTGCAGGACAACTGCCCCGTGTGCGGCGAAGAGCTCTACCACCAGCGCGCCGATGACGGCCCGGCCTATCTGACCCTGACCGTGACCGGGAAGGTGGCGATCTCGCTCATGGTGTGGCTGCTGTTCACCTATGACCCGAACCCGCTCCTGCTGTTCGCCTTCATCTCGGCGGTGGTGATCGGCCTGTCGCTCTATCTGCTGCCGCGGTTCAAGGGGATGCTGGTGGCGATCCAGTGGTCACGGCGGATGCACGGGTTCGGAGGCTCGGACCGGTGAGCGCCGCCGGCCCCGCCGTCGACAAGACCGCGATCCGGGATGCCGCCACCATCCTGCTGGTGCGTGATGCCGCCGAGGGCCCGCAGGTGCTGATGGGTCAGCGCGGGGCGCGCGCCGCCTTCATGCCCGACAAGTTCGTCTTTCCCGGCGGCGCGGTGGATGCCGAGGACGCGCAGGTGCCGCTGGGCACCCGGGTCTCGCCGCTCTGTGCGGCGCGGCTGGAAGCAGACGGCGACCTCCGCGCCCCCACGCTGGCCGCCGCCGCCATCCGCGAACTGTGGGAGGAAACCGGCCTGATGCTGGGCACGCCGGGGGTCTGGCCCGGCACGCCGCCCGCCGATTGGGCTGCGTTTGCCGCGCGGGGCATGCTACCGGCGGCGGATGCGCTGACCTATGTGTTCCGCGCCATCACCCCGCCCGGCCGCCCGCGCCGCTTCGATGCGCGCTTCTTCCTGGCCGAAGCCGCGCGGGTGCAGGGTGATCCGGATGATTTTTCAGCCGCCTGCGAGGAATTGAGCCATCTGCAATGGGTGCCCTTCGCCCGGGCGCGGCGGCTGAACCTGCCGTTCATCACCGAGGTGGTGCTGGCCGAGGCCGAAGAAGCCCTGCGCCGCGGCGGCAAGCCCGACTCGGTGCCGTTTTTCGACAATTCCGGCACAAGATCGGAGTTCCGCCGCATCCCCTGAGCCTTCCGGTGCGCCCGATGTGCGGCGGGGCCCGTTCGGGCGCCAGCGATCCACATAGGAAAGGGCAAAGCCGTGCGTCACGCGGCAGACGCGACCTGCCCGAATCACGCGGCGCGAGATGCACCGGAACGGAGCACTCCCGCCCCCTTGACGCTTGCAGGTGCCCTGCAAGCGTCAAGGCGTTGGGCCGGGCGCGCGCTTCGCGCGCGCCCGGCCCAACGGGAGAAGCGGCGCCCTGCGCCGCGCCGACGGGCGGGAGAATCTCGGACCCGAAGCGATACGGCAGTCAATTTGTTCCCATGCTGCGCCGCGTTTGCGCCCACGCCACACCCCTTGACAGGGGGCGGCGCAAGGCGACGCGCCGACGACCCTTCACACAGCCTGACGACTGTGGGCCGCGACCTCCATCAACCGCTGGCGCCGTCGTCTTCCCCGGGCGCGGCATCCTCGACCTCGTCCCCGGCCTCGGCGATCCGCGCGACGGACACCACATGCTCGCCGTTCGCGGTGTTGAACACCCGCACCCCGCCTGCCGAGCGCGAGCGGAAGGAAATCCCCTCCACCGGCACCCGGATCGACTGCCCGGTCGAGGTCGCCAGCATGATCTGATCGCCCGCGTCCACCGGAAAGCAGGCCACCAGCGGGCCGCCGCGCATGGCGCGGTCCATGGCCGCCACCCCCTGCCCACCGCGCCCGCGCACCGGGTAGCCGTGGCTGGAACTCAGCTTGCCCGCGCCGCGCGCGGTGATGGTCAGGATCAGGTCCTCGGCCGCCGACATCTCGGCGTAGCGCTCGGGGCTGAGCTGCCCGCCCGCGGCCTCGTCATCCTCGTCGCCGTCATCCTCGGTCACGCCCGCCATCACCCGACGCATCTTCAGATAGGTCGCGCG
>SKMI01000038.1 GCA_007121115.1 Paracoccaceae bacterium
TCGGTCACGCCCCCCGCGCCCGCCAGCGCCAGCGCCAGCGCAGGCAGCGGCGCAAAGGGCAGCACCTGCAACGCATGGGCGCGCCCCGCCCGCAGCACCGGCACCAGCGCCAGCAGCAGCGGCCACACCAGCACCGCCAGCGGCCAGACCGGGCCTGTCACCAGCGCGCTCATCGCAGATACCCCCGCTCGACGATCAGATCGGCCCAGCCCAACGGGCTGAGCGCACTCGCCGCCAGCACGCCCACGGCGAGTGAGGCCAGCGCCGTCACCGCCGCCGGGACCACCAGCCCCGGAGCGCGCTCATCGCCCGCCGCGTCCGCGCCGGGCGCGATCCACAACCGATACAGAAGCGGCATGAAATAGGCGGCGTTCAGCAGGGTCGAGCCCGCCAGCACCGCCAGCACCCAGGGTGCCCCCGCCTCCAGCCCGCCCAGCCCGAGGTAGAGCTTGGAGACGAACCCCGCCAGCGGCGGCAGGCCGATCATCCCCAGCGCGCCCACGGAAAACGCGACCGAGGTCCAGGGCATCCGCCGGCCCATCCCGTCCAGCCCGTCGATGCGCTTCACCCCGGCGCGCTCGTCATAGATCCCCGCGCAGAAAAACAACGTGATCTTCATCAGCCCCTGATGCACCAGATGCGCCAGCCCCCCCACCAGCGCCGCCGGGCTGGCAAGGGCTGCGGCCAGCACAATGTAGCTGACCTGGCTGACGGTGGAAAAGGCCAGCCGCTTCTTGATCTCGTCTTGCTGGAGCGCCCGGATCGATCCCCAGAGGATTGTGACGGAGGCCACCACCGCCAGCGGCACCCCCACCCCCAGCGCCGCCACCCGCTCGGGGCCGAAGACGTCATAGATCACCCGGATCACGCCGAAGGCACCGGCCTTGACCACCGCCACCGCGTGCAGCAGCGCCGACACCGGCGCGGGCGCGGCCATGGCCGCAGGCAGCCAGCCGTGCAGCGGCACCAGCGCGGCCTTGACCCCCACGCCCAGGATGAACAGCGCGAAGATGGCACGCTGGCTGTTTTCGGACAGGTCGCCGAAATCTGCGCCATCTTCAAACACCACCGGCCCGGTGGCCGATTCCAGCCAGATCACCGCGATCAGCAGCGCCGCGCTGGCGGGCAGCGCATAGAACAGATACCTGCGCGCCGCCGCCAGCGAGGGGCGGTCCTGCTTGTGCGCCACCAGGGGCCAGGTGGAGAGTGTGAGCAACTCGAAGAAGATCAGGAAGGAAATCAGCGTGCCGGACATGGCCAGCCCGGTGGTGGCGGCCACGCACAAGCTGAAGAAGCCGAAGAAGCGGGACAACTCGGGCTTGGTGCCGAAATAGGCGATGGCGTAGACATTGGTCAGCAGCCACAGCACCGCCGAGAGCGACAGGAACAACAGCGCCACCGCATCCAGCCGCAGCAGGATATAGAGCCCCGGCACCAGCGACAGCCGCGCCTCGTAGGCCGCGCCCCCTGCCACCGCGAGCAGCATGGCGACGATGAGCGCGAGTTTCAGCACCGAGCCGCCGAGCGACAGCGTATTGCGCAGCCGGTAGCTTTGCTGATCCAGAAAGAAGGTGGCGATGGCCGGGATCAGCGAAGACAGCAGCACCGCCACGGGCAACAGGGCCGTCATGGCGCCCCCTGCCCAGGGTCCTGACGCGCCCCGTCGCCACCGGCTCCCTGCCCCCGGCAGGGGCAAGCGCCCTCGGGGCGTGCAACACCGCGGCCCGAGGGCGCTTCATGCGCGCCACCTGAAGCGCGGCGGACGCGGTCCATCACAACCCCTCCTCCGCCGCCTCGGGGCGCCCGACCTGCAGCAGATCGAAGGGCGGTGCCGAAATCAGGCCCAGCATGATCGCGGCCACCGCCAGCGCCAGCGGCACCAGTTGCCAGGCGCGGGGGATGGGCTGCGGGGTGATGGGACAGTCGCGGGCAAAGACCTCGGCCATGGGGCGGTAGAGGTAGGCCGCCGCCAGAAGCCCGCCACCGGCCAGCACCAGCGCCCAGCCCCATTGTCCGGAAGCGAAGGCCGCGGTCATCATCAGATACTTCGCCGTGAACCCGCCCGAGGGCGGCAGCCCCATCAGCGTCACCGCCGCCAGCCCGAAGGCCATGGCCGTCATCGGCATGGGTCGCGCCAGCCCGCGCAGGTCCGCCAGCCTGTCACCCCCGGCGGCGATGATCCAGAGCCCCGCACACAGGAACATCGCCGCCTTGGCCAGCCCGTGCGACAGCGCCTGGAACATCCCCCCGGTCCAGGCCCCGGCGGCCCAGGGCTGCGCCGCGCCATCACCACCTGCCAGCGGGAAGATCAGGAACATGTAGCCAAGCTGCGCCACCGTGGAATAAGCGACGATCAGCTTCAACCGCGGCTGCGAAAGTGCCCGCAGGCTGCCCCAGATCACCGCCGCCGCCCCCATCAGCCCCAGCAGCAGAAGCGCCCCGCTGCCCGCCTGATCCGGCATCGCCTCGAACCACAACCGGATCAGGATCACGAACGAGGCCTTGGGCACCAGCCCAGAGAGCATGGCCGAAGCCGGCGCGGGCGCGCCCGCATGCGCCGGGGGCAACCAGACGTGGAAGGGAAACAGCGCCGTCTTGGCCGCCAGCCCCGCCGTCATCAGCGCCAGCGCCAGCGCGTCGGGGTCGGCGACGGTGCGGTCGGCCAGCAGCCCCACATCCAGCGTGCCATGCGCGCCATAGACCAGCACCACGCCGAGCAGATATAAGAGCGACCCCGCGAGCGCGAAGATCATGTAGCGCATGGCCGCAACCAGCGCGCCCGCCTTGCCCGACAGCGCCACCAGCGCCACCGCCGCCAGCGTCAGCAATTCGATCCCGACATAGAGGTTGAAGAGATCGCGTGACAGGAACACCGCGTTCAGCGATCCCCACAGCAGCAGCGCGATGGGCCAGAAGCCGAAGGCCACGCGCGCCCCGGCGCGCTCTGGCGCCAGCTCCGCCCGTGCCGCCAGCGCCACCGCCAGCATCACCAGCGCGGTCATCAACAGGAACGCCACCGCCAGCCCGTCGGCGGCCACCGTGATCCCCAGCGGCGGCGCCCAGCCCGCCAGCGCGATCTCCTGCACACCCCCTTGCGCGACCGTCTGCGCCAGTCGCAGCGCCGCGCCCACCCCCGCCGCCGCGCTGATCAGCGTCAGCGCAGGCGCTCCGCGCGGAGCGACCAGCGCCGCCAGCGCTGCCACCAGCGGCAGCGCCAGGAGGAAGACCAGCGCGCTCACTTCGCGTCCGTCTCGGCTTCAGGCGGCTGGCGCCCCTCGCCCGGCAGCACCGCGCCGCCGCGCCGCTGCGCCAGCGCCGCCACCAGCGTCACCGCCAGCGCGCTGGCCGACAGAGCCACAACGATGCCCGTGATGATCAGCGCCTGTGGCACCGGGTCAGGTTCGCCCCCGCCGCGCGCGGCAATGGCGCCGAAGAAAAGGAAGATGCCCGAGCCGATCACGTTGAACGCCACCACCCGGCGCAGCAGATGCCGCAGCGCCAGCAGCCCCCAGACGCCAAGGCCCACCAGCACCGCGCCCCCCAGCGCGTAGACATCGGGCGCATGGGCGGCGGGCAGGAAGGGGTCGGCCCCGGTCATGGGCGCGCCCCGTCAGGTGTTCGGGCGGCTGCCCCGTTCGGCGCCGTCGGCGGGCCCAGCACCAGACCCGCCAGCGTGACGGCAATTGACAGCGTCAGCGCGGTCTCCACCGCCACGATCACCGCTTTGGCCTGCGCCTCGGGCAAGGTCAGGAACCCAGCCCCCAGCGCCGCCAGCACCAGCCCCGCGCCCAGAAACACCCCCGGCCCCAGCACCAGCGCCACGCGCAGGGGCAGCGCATCCACGCCCGGCGGTGCGGCCACACCCGCCATCAGCGCCACCACGATCACGGCGGCCAGCACCGTGCCGCCCTGAAACGCGCCGCCCGGCGCATCGGCTCCGGCCCACAAGAGCCAGACGCCGACCAGCAGGCCCAAGGGCGGCAGCACGCGCCCGAACCCCGCCATGACGCCGCCCTCGCGCACGTGCTGGCGCAGGCCCAGCGGCGCGGTCCAGTCCCCATCGCGCCCCAGCA
Source organism: Paracoccaceae bacterium (assembly GCA_007121115.1). Lineage (GTDB taxonomy): Bacteria > Pseudomonadota > Alphaproteobacteria > Rhodobacterales > Rhodobacteraceae > Rhabdonatronobacter. The sequence goes on from SKMI01000038.1 coordinate 4,074, forward strand.
TCCAGACGCCAAGAAGCGCAGCCAGCAGCACGATCGCCTCCAGCAGCGTGTCCCAGGAGCGGAAGTTCAGCAGCACCGCCGTCACCGGGTTTTCCACGCCCGAGCGCGGCAGCGCCTCGGCCAGTTGCGGGCCGGGGGACTCGGGCAGCGGCAGCGCGAACCAGGCCCAGACCAGCGCGCCGGTCACAGCGAGCCCCGCCAGCGCCGGCACCCAGGCCGCCGCGCCGCGCATGAGGGGCACGTCGCGCGCAGCCCCCGCGCGCTCCAGCCTCCCCACGGTGGCCAGCAGCAAGACGCCGGTCAGCCCGGCACCGATGGCAGCCTCGGCCAGCGCCACGTTGACGGCGCCCAGCCGCACCCAGCCCAGCGCCACCAGCAGCCCATAGGCGATGAAGAACACCACCGCCCGGAACACCCCCCGCCCGGCAAGTGCCGCCCAGCCCGCAAAGGCCACCAGCACCACCAGCAACAGGTCGAGCATCAGCGCCGCCGCACCGGTCATGGCCGCTCCCCTTCGCCCTTGCGCGCGCGCGGTTCCGCCAGCGCCGCGCGGGCGACCAGCTGCGCCACCGTGCCCGCCGCCAGCAGCGCCAGGGCCCAGATCAGGACGAGCTTCAGCACATCGGTCCAGTGCCCAGCCTGTAGCGCCACCCCCAGCGCCACGCAGCCAAGGCCCAGGTTGTCGGCCTTGGTCAGCGCGTGCAGGCGGCTGAAGGTATCGGGGAAGCGCAACAGCCCCGCCGTGCCCGCGACGAAGAAGAACAGCCCCAGCGCGGTCAGCGCGAAACTGGCCAGGTCAAGCCACATCGCGGTCGCTCCGCGCGCTGTCGGTCGCCAGGTCGAGGGGCGGGTCGAGGGGCGGGTCGTGGGGCGCGTCGGCCTCCTCGGGGTCGCCTGCGCCATCGGGGGTGCTGGCCTTGACGAAACCCACGGCGGCCAGCGCGGCCAGGATCGCCAGCACCAGCGCCACGTCCAGCGCCGCCCAGCCCTGCGCGGGCGCCAGCAGCATCAGCACCGCAACGCCGCCGGTGCCCACCAGTTGCGCCGCCATCATGCGGTCGGCGCGCGCCGGGCCGCGCCATACCCGCCACAGCGCCGCGCCCAGCGTGACCAGCACGCCCGCCGCGCACAGGAGCAGCCACGCGCCCAGCCAGCCGGTCATCGGCGCTCTCCGGCGTTCGCGGTGGGCTCCAGTTCGGCGATGCGCGCCAGCGCCTGCGCCTCGCGGTCCAGCATCCGGTCGAACCCGGCCTCGGTGTCCAGAACATGCACCAGCAACTGCCCGTCGGAGCGCGATCCGGCGGCCAGCGTGCCCGGCATCAGCGACACCTCGGCCCCCAGCGCCACGCGCCCGCCGGGCGGCAGGTCGGCGCGTAGCGTGATCCAGCCCGGCCGCAGCCCCATGTCGCGCGAGAGCGCCCGGCGCGCCACGTCCAGCCCGCCGGTGATGGAACCAGCCAGAAACCGCGGCAGATGCAGCACCAGACGCCACAGCGCCAGCGGATGCCGCGCAGGCAGCAGCCGCAGGCTGAGCCAGACCGCCACCACAACCACCGCCGCGCCGGGCAGCAAGCCACCCGGATCAGCGCGGGTCAGCACCAGCCAGATCACCGCACAAAGCGCCGTGCGATGCAGGACCGCCTTGATCAGTCTTCTGTTCATGCAGCGAAACTGCGCTCTGCGCGACGGCGTTTCAACCGGAAAAGCGCCGCCCCCACTGGCCTGGACGGCGAAAGCGTGTATCTCTCCGGGCATGACGGGAACGCTTCTGTCCATCGGACACGGATATTCGGCGCAGGCGCTGGCGCGGCGGCTCATGGCGGGCGGCTGGCGGGTGATCGGCACCACCCGCAGCGAAGAGAAAGCCGCGAAGCTGCGGGCGGCGGGGATCGAGCCGCTGATCTGGCCCGGCACGCCGCTGCCGCTGGACCGCGCAACGCATGTGATCAGTTCAGTCGCCCCGACCGAAGGGGGCGACCCGGTGCTGGCCACCGAGAGCGACGCGCTGGCGCGGGCCACGCATCTGCGCTGGCTGGGGTATCTCTCGACCACCGGGGTCTATGGCGACCATGGCGGCGGCTGGGTCGATGAGGACACGCCCCTGACCCCTGCCACCGCGCGGGGCCGGGCGCGGGTGTCCGCCGAAACCGGCTGGCGGGCGCTGGCGGCGCGCTACGACCTGCCGCTGCACATCTTCCGGCTCGCGGGCATCTATGGCCCCGGCCGCAGCCCGCTGGAGCGGGTCCGGGGCGGCAATGCCCGCGCCATCATCAAGCCCGGGCAGGTGTTTTCGCGCATCCATGTCGACGATATCGCCGCCGTTCTGGAAGCTTCGATCGACCGGCCCTGCCCCGGCGCGGTCTACAACGTCTGCGACGATGACCCCGCCCCGCCGCAGGACGTGCTGGACCATGCCGCCGCCCTGCTGGACCTGCCGCAGCCCCCGCGCGTGGCCTTCGATGACGCCGACCTCAGCCCCATGGCGCGCAGCTTCTATGCCGAAAGCAAGCGGGTGCGCAACGACCGCATCCGCCAGGAACTCGGGGTGACGCTGACCTATCCCGATTACCGCAGCGGCCTGCGCGCCCTGCTGGAGGCAGAGGGCAACGGCGCAGGCGCAAAGGCCGATTGAACGCTTGTAATCACGCTTGAAGCCCTTAATCTCGGCGCCATGCGCGAAGATATTTTCACCACCCCTCCGCCCTTCGATATTGCAAAGGACAAGGTGTTAGCGCTCGCAAATGCGCAACTGACCGATCCCTTTACCCTGCTGGGCCCTTATTCGGGCGGGGTGGCCGGGCAATTGGTGGCCTTCGTGCCCGGCGCCGATGCCGTGGTGGCGCTGTGTGACGCGGAAGTGCCGCTGATGCAGGTTACCGATGGACTCTGGGCCGGGCGGATCGCGCCGGACGCGCCCTACCGGCTGCGCGCTGCGCGCGGGGGCGAGGAATGGGCGTTCGAGGACCCCTACCGCTTCGGCCCGGTGCTGGGCGAGATGGACGAGCATCTGTTCTCCGAGGGCACGCACAAACGCCTCTGGCACATTCTCGGCGCGCGGGTGATGGCGCACCAAGGGGTCGAGGGCACTGCCTTTGCCGTCTGGGCGCCGGGTGCGCGGGCAGTTTCGGTGGTCGGCGCGTTCAACTTCTGGGACGGGCGGCGCCACCCCATGCGCCCGCGCGGGACCACCGGGATATGGGAACTGTTCATACCCGAACTGGGCGAGGGCACGCCCTACAAATACCAGATCACCGGCGCCGATGGCACGCTGCAACCGCTCAAGGCCGACCCGCTTGGCTTCGGCTCGGAACACCCGCCCGCCAACGCCTCGGTCATCCGCGACATTCGCGGTTATGGCTGGAAGGACGGCGACTGGATGGAAAGCCGCGCCACGCGCAACGACCGCCGCGCGCCGATCTCGATCTATGAGGTGCACCTGGGCTCGTGGAAGCGCAAGGACGGGCGACGTCTTTCGTGGGTCGAGGCGGCGGAGGACCTGGTCGATTACGTCGCTGACATGGGCTTCACGCATATCGAATTGATGCCGGTGTCGGAATACCCGTTCGACGGGTCCTGGGGCTACCAGCCGGTGGGGCTTTATGCGCCCACCGTCCGCCACGGCCCCCCGCACGAATTCCGCGACCTGATCGATGCCGCGCACCGGCGCGGGATCGGCGTGGTGCTGGACTGGGTGCCGGGGCATTTCCCGGCCGATGCGCACGGGCTGGCCCGCTTCGACGGCACGCACCTTTACGAACACGCCGACCCGCGCGAGGGGTATCACCCGGACTGGAACACCCTGATCTACAACTACGGGCGGCGCGAGGTGGCGAATTTCCTGACCTCCAACGCGCTCTACTGGCTGGAAGAATACCATGTGGACGGGCTGCGCGTGGATGCCGTGGCCTCGATGCTTTACCGCGATTATTCGCGGAAAGAGGGCGAGTGGGTGCCCAACGTCCACGGCGGGCGCGAGAACCTGGAAGCGATCGCCTTCCTGCGCGCCGCCAATCGGCTAGCCTATGGCGAGTCCCCGGGCATCATGACCGTGGCCGAGGAGAGCACCGCCTTTCCCGGCGTCTCGGCCCCCGCCCATGCCGGTGGGCTTGGCTTCGGGTTCAAGTGGAACATGGGCTGGATGAACGACACGCTGCGCTACATGGCCGAAGACCCGGTTAACCGGAAGTATCACCACCATCTGCTGACCTTCGGCATCCATTACGCCTTTTCGGAAAACTTCATCCTGCCGATCAGCCATGACGAAGTGGTGCACGGCAAGGGCTCGATGCTGGCCAGGATGCCGGGCGACAACTGGCAGAAATTCGCCAACCTGCGCGCCTATTACGGGTTCATGTGGGGGCACCCGGGCAAGAA
>SKMI01000141.1 GCA_007121115.1 Paracoccaceae bacterium
CGGGCCTCACGCCGTATGACGCCATCGCCTTTGTCGGCAACCAGCTTTTCCTGATGCTGCCCTTCTTTCTGGCGCGTCAATTCCTTGCCACGGCGGAGACCCTGCGCGAAATCGTGGTCGCACTGGTCATCGCGGCGCTGATCTATTCGATCCCCATGTGGTACGAGGTGCGCTTCAGCCCGCAGCTGCACACCATGGTCTACGGGTTCTTTCAGCACGACTTCTCCCAGGCGATCCGGCAGGGCGGCTTCCGGCCCTTCGTCTTCATGCCGCACGGGCTCTGGGTGGCCTTCTTCGCCCTGATGGCGCTGGTCGCCGCCACCGCGCTGGCCCGCCACGCCACCCCCGAAGAGCGCCCGCGCCGCATGCTGATCGCCGTCTACCTGGGCGCGCTGTTGCTGGCCTGCAAGACGCTTGGCGCCAATCTGTTTGCGCTGGCCCTGCTGCCGATGGTGCTGTTCCTGAACGTACGCTGGCAGGTGCGGATTGCCGCGATGGCGGGCGCGGCGGCGGTCGCCTTTCCGCTTCTACGCGGCCTCGGACTGGCTCCGGTGTGGCAGTTTCACGCCCTGGTCGCGGCATATGACGCCGAGCGCGCGCAGTCCTTTGTCTTCAGGCTTATCAACGAGAACCGGCTGCTCGAACGAGCCGCGGAAAAACCGCTGTTCGGCTGGGGGTCTTGGGGGCGCAACCTGATCCACGATCCGATGACCGGCCAGGTGCAGACCATTTCGGATGGCCACTGGATCATCGTCATCGGCACGCACGGCTGGCTTGGCTACATCGCCACATTCGGGCTTCTGGCACTGCCACTGGCGGCGATGTGGTGGGCCGTCCGCAAAGTGCCCGATGCCCAGCTTTCGCCATGGATCGGTCCACTTGCGCTGCTACTCGGGGCGAACATGGTGGATCTGATCCCGAATGCGACGCTGGTTCCGCTGACCTGGCTGATTGCCGGGGCGCTGCTGGGTCATGCCGAACTGCTGCAGCGCGCACGCCAGGACGCGCGGCGCGCGGAACTGGAGCGCAGTTTCGGCACCGCCCGCGCCGGTCTGCTGGCGACCGCGCGACCGTCCGCCACCGGACAGGGCGCGCGCGCCGCCACGGTGCCGGGCGCAGCCTCAGCCACCTCGACCACGAACGCGCCGGAAATGAACGCGCTGCGGCGCGAAAGAAGGCGGCACCCATGACATCGGAGGACACGCAGAACGATATCGCCATTGTCGGCATGGCCGCGCACCTGCCCGGGGCGGGATCGGTCTCCGCATTCTGGGACAACCTGCGCGCAGGCCGCTCTGCCCTGCAACGGCTGGACGAGGAAACGCTGCTGGCCAATGGCGAAGCGGCGGCCAGGCTGCGCGCGCCTAACTATGTGCCGGTGGCCGCGCCGCTGGAGGGGTTTGCCGAGTTCGACGCCGAGTTCTTCGGCTTTTCCCCCAAGGATGCCGCCATCCTGGACCCCCAGCACCGCCAGTTCCTGGAAGTCGCGTGGGAAGCGTTTGAAGACGCAGGTCACCCGCCCGCCGGTTTTGGCGGCCCGGTGGGCGTATTCGCGGGCTGCGGCATGGGCAGCTATTTCTACTTCAACATCTGCTCCAACCCCGGGCTGGTGGATGACGTGGGGATGTTCCTTCTGCGCCATACCGGCAATGACAAGGATTTCCTGTCCACCCGCGCCAGCCACGTCTTCGACCTGCGCGGCCCGTCGGTGAACGTGCAGACGGCGTGTTCAACCTCGCTGGTGGCGGTGCATTATGCGGTGAACGCGCTCCTGACGGGCGAATGTGACATGGCGCTGGCCGGCGGCGTGACCATCGAGCTGCCGCAGGGCCGCGGCTATCTGTTCAAGGAAAACGAAATCCTGTCGCCGGATGGCGAATGCCACGCCTTCGATCATCGGGCGCAGGGCACGGTGTTCGGGTCCGGTGCGGGGGCGGTGGTGCTGCGGCGGCTGGCGGATGCGCTGGCCGATGGCGACCGGGTCATCGCCGTGATCAAGGGCACCGCCATCAACAATGACGGCGCTGCCAAGGCAGGATACCTGGCGCCCAGCGTCGAAGGCCAGGCCGCGGCAGTGGCCGAGGCGCAGGCGGTAGCGGGCGTCACGCCGGACAGTGTCAGCTATATCGAATGCCATGGCACCGGCACCTATCTGGGCGATCCGATCGAGGTTGCGGCCCTGACGGACGCCTTCCGCCGGGGCACCGACCGCACGGGGTTCTGCCGCATCGGCTCGGTCAAGACCAACATCGGCCATCTGGACACCGCCGCCGGGGTCGCCAGCCTCATCAAGGTCGCCAAGGCGCTGGAGGCGCGGGAGTTGCCCCCCTCGCTGGGCTTTGAGGCCCCCAACCCCGCGATTGATTTCGAAACCAGCCCCTTCCTGGTCAACGACCGCCTGACCCCGTGGGACAGCGACGGCCCGCGCCGGGCGGGCGTGAACTCATTGGGCGTGGGCGGCACTAATGCCCATGCGGTGCTGGAGGAAGCGCCCGAGGGCGCGGCCTCCGAGCCTTCGGACTGGCCCTTCCAGATCCTGACCCTTTCGGCCAAATCCAGGGGCGCGCTGGACGACGGCAGCGCCCGCCTTGCCGCCCATCTGCGCGCCCGCACCGACCAGCCGCTGGCCGATGTGGCTTTCACGCTGAAGGAGGGCCGCACCGCCTTTGACCGCCGCCGCGTGGTGGTGGCCGAGAGCCACGAAGATGCCGCCACCCTGCTGGAGGCTGCCGACCCCCGCCGAGTCCACACCCACACCGCACTCGACAATCCGGACACTGTCTTCATGTTCCCCGGTGGCGGCGCGCAATACGCGGGCATGGCGCGCGATCTGTACGAGACCGAGCCGGTCTTCGCCGAGTGGATGGACCGGGGGCTTGAAACCCTCGACACGCTCGAAGACCGCGATATCCGCGCCCTCTGGCTGCCCGAACCGGGGGCCGAGGAGGCCGCGAACGACGCCCTGCGCCGCCCCTCGCTGCAACTGCCGCTGATCATGATCACCGAATACGCGCTGGCGCAGATGTTCATGGGCTGGGGCATGCAGCCCGCCGCGCTGGTTGGGCATTCCATGGGCGAAAACACCGCCGCCGCGCTGGCCGGGGTGATGGGGTTCGAAGACTGCATCCGCCTGGTCCACCTGCGCGGCACGCTCTTCGACACGGTGCCTGCGGGGGGGATGCTCTCGGTGCCGCTGTCGGTCGAGGCACTCGCGCCGCACATGGGCGATGATCTGGACATCGCCTCGGTCAACGCGCCGGACCTTACGGTGGTCTCCGGCCCGGATGCCGCGCTGGCGGGTCTGGCCGCGCGGCTGGAGGGCGAAGGGGTGGAGAACCAGCGCATCGCCATCGACATCGCCGCCCACAGCCGGATGCTGGACCCGATCCTGGAGCGTTTCGGCGCCTTCCTGCGCTCCATCCCACTGCAAGCACCCCAGCTTCCGGTGATCTCCAACCGCACGGGCCTGCCGCTGACGCCGGAACAGGCCACTGACCCGGACTACTGGGTTGTCCATCTGCGCAACACCGTCCGTTTCGCCGACTGCATCGGCACGCTGGCGGCCAAGCCGAACCGCATCTATCTGGAGATGGGCCCGGGCCGCGCGCTGGCCTCACTCACCCGGATGCACGGGGGCGTGCCGGGGCAGCAGGTGCTCTCGGTCCTGCGCCACCCGGAAGACCCCATCCCCGATGACCGCCACCATCTGGAGGTGCTGGCGCGTATCTGGGCGCTGGGCGGCGTCTTCGACTGGTCGCAGGTCTGGGGCGAGGCGCGGCGCACGCGGGTTGAGCTGCCAACCTATGCCTTTCAGCGCAGCCGCTATTTCATCGAACCGGGCCAGCCGCAGACCGCGCCCGAAACCGCACTCGCGCGGGTCGACACCGTCACCGACTGGGGCCATGCGCCGCACTGGAAACCCATGGCCGCCGATTGCGCGATCGACCCGGCCACCGAGTTGCAACTGGCCCCGCGCGAGACATGGCTGATCTTCGCCGACGAGGCCGGGATCGCCGACCCCGTGATCGACCGGCTGCGCGCGGCGGGGCACCGGGTGGTGGTGGTGCGTGCGGGCGATGCCTTCGTGCGCCGCGGCGCCGATGACTACCTGCTCGCCCCCGAACGCGGGCGCGAAGGGTTCAATGCGCTGGTGCAGGCGTTGGTCGCCGATGGCGCCGCGCCCACCCGGATCGCGCATTTCTGGCTGGTCACGAAGCGTGAGAGCTTCCGCCCCGGGTCCAGCTTCGTGCATCGCAACATCGAACAGGGGTTCTATGCGCTGCTGTTCCTGGGCCAGGCGCTGGTGGCGGAATCACTGCCGATGCCGGTGCATCTGACGGTCGTGACCTCGGGCGCGGCGGCGCGCGGGGACGAGCCGCTTCCCTACCCCGAGAAGGCGACCGTCGCCGGCCCTGCCCGCGTGCTCCCGCGCGAGGTGCCGGGGCTGACCTGCAACACGCTGGATATCAACTTGGGCGACGGGGGCCCCACCCTGACCGACCGGCTGCTCGAAGACCTGCTGGCCACCCCCTCCAACGGCACCGCCATCCTGCGCGGGGACCGCCGCTTTGCGCAGGTCGTGCGCCCCGCGCCTCTGCCCGAGACCCTGCCCGAGATCCCGCAGGGCGCGCATTGGATCATCACCGGTGGCTTTGGCGGGATCGGGTTGCGGCTGGCCGAGGAGCTGATGCGTCGCTTCTCCGCCCGCATCACGCTGATCGCCCGCACTCCGCTGCCACCGCCCGAGGATCGCACCGACTGGCCCGATGACCCCGCCAATCCGGTTTCCCGCCGCCTGATGGCCCTGAAGCGGCTGGAGGGGCTGGGCGAAGTGCATGTCGCCACCGCCGATGTCTGCAACATCGACGACATGCGCGCCGCACTCGATGACGCCCGCGCCCGCTTCGGCGCGCCGCAGGGGCTGATCCACGCCGCCGGTGCGCTGGATGACGCGCCGATGCTGGCCAAGACCCCCGGCGCGGTCGAGGAAGTGCTGGCGCCCAAGGTCCATGGGCTGCGGGTGATCGACGAATTGCTCCCCGATGGCACGCTGGACTGGCTGGTCCTGTTTTCCTCGACTTCGGCCCATGTGGCGCCGGTTGGGCAGGTGGATTACGTCGCCGCCAATGCCTTCCTGAACGCCTTTGCCCGCGCCCGCGCCGGGGGGCGGACCCGCGTGCTGGCGTTGGGCTGGGGCGTCTGGGCCGAAATCGGCATGGGGGCCGAGGCGCTGGCCGCGAAGCTGGGCCACGCGCCAAAGCTGCCCGACACGCCGCTGGACGGCCCGGTGTTCCGCAGCCTGGGCCGCAGCGCCACCGGCGCGCAGCGGCTGGAGGGTCGGCTCAGCGCCCGCGACTGGCTGGTGGATGAACACCGCACCACTGACGGCGCGGCGATCCTGCCCGGCACCGGGGTGCTGGACCTCGCCGCGCAGGCTTTAGCGGCGGTGGGTGAGGGCGTCCCGTTCGAACTGCGCGACCTGACCTTCTTCCGCGCAACCGAGGTGCCCGAGGGCGGCGCGCGCACTCTACGCGCCACGCTGGAGCGCAGCGACGAAGGCTATGACCTGAGCTTGCGCAGCGATGCCGTGGCCGCCGGGCGGCAGGGCTTCGTGCTGAATGCACAGACCCGCGTGGGCTTGGGCGCTGGGCTTCCCCCGGCGGGGCGTCTGGACGCGGCCGCCATCGCCGCGCGCTGTCCGGATCGGCGCACAGGCCCGGGGCTGGAAAGCCCGCAGGCCGCGCAGATGCGCTTCGGCCCGCGCTGGCAGGTGCTCCAGTCCATGGCTTTGGGCAACGGCGAGGGGCTGGCGCATCTGGCACTGCCAGAACGCTTCGCCGCCGACATGGATGCGGGCTTCGTCCTGCACCCGGCGCTTCTGGATATCGCCACCGGCTGGGCCATGGCGCTGATCCCGGGCTACGGCGCGCGGCATCTGTGGGTGCCGCTTTCCTATGGCACGGTGCGGGTCCATGGCCCGCTGCCCCCGCGAATCGTCAGCCACGCCCGCCTGCGCGCCGGGTCCGATCCCGGTTTCGCCGAGTTCGACGTCACGCTCGCCACGCCCGACGGCGCCGTGGTGCTGGAGGTGGAGCGTTTCGCCATGAAGCGGCTGGAGGCCGGGTTCACCCCCAGCCCCATCCGCGCCACGGAAATGGAGTTCGACCAGACCGCGCAGGCCACGCTGTCGCCCGCCGAGGAGCGCCTGCGCGCCGCTATCGCGCTGGGCATAACGCCGGACGAAGGCGCAGCGGCCTTCTTGCGCGCGCTGGCGCATGGCGCGGGCGAACTGGTCGTCTCCTCCGTCCCGCCCGCCGCGCTGCAGGCTGAAGCCGATGCCGCCGCCAACGTCGCGACCGGCGACGGGCAGAAATTCGACCGCCCCCAACTCGACAGCGACTATGTGGCGCCCCGGAACGAGATCGAGCGCATGCTTGTGAGCTTCTGGGAGGATCTGCTGGGCGTCGACCCAATCGGGGTGGAGGACAGTTTCTTCGACCTTGGCGGGCATTCGCTGATTGCGGTGCGGCTGTTTGCGCAGGTGAAAAAGGCGTTTGCCGTGGATTTCCCCATCTCGGTGCTGTTCGAGGCACCGACCGTGGCCGCCTGCGCCGCCATGATCGCCGAGGCGACCGGGGCCGATCCGGATGCCGACCCGGAGGCGGCAGGCACCGCCGCCACCCCAGCCGCGCGCCCACAGCGCCGCTTCACCCATCTGGTGCCCATGCACGAGGGCGAACCGCGCGACGCCACGCCCTTCTTCCTGGTGGCGGGGATGTTCGGCAATGTCCTGAACCTGCGCCATCTGGCGCAACTTATCGGGCGCGAGCGGCCCTTCTTTGGCCTGCAGGCGCGCGGACTGATGGGCGGGGCCGACCCGCATGAAAGCATCGAGGACGCCGCCCGCGACATCATCGCCGAAATGCAGCAGGTCCAGCCCGAAGGCCCCTACATGCTGGGCGGCTTCTCGGGTGGCGGGATCACCGCGTGGGAGATCGGGCGGCAGTTGCGTGAAGCGGGGCACGCGGTCTCGCTGCTGGTGCTGCTGGACACGCCCCTGCCCGTGCGCCCCAGCCTGTCGCGCGCGGACAAGGCGCTGATCAAGCTGGCGGAATTCCGCCGCAGGGGGCCGGGCTACGCGCTGGAATGGTGGCGCGCGCGGCGCGACTGGCAGGCGTTGCAGGCGGAGGGACCGGCCACGGACAACGCCGACGCCTTTCACAATGCTGCCATCGAAGCGGCCTTTAGAGCCGCCGTGGTGCGCTATCTGGTCACACCGTGGGACGGCAATGCAGTGCTGTTCCGCCCACCCCTGGACAGGCACTGGAAGGTCACCGGCGGGCGCTGGGTCAGCCGCGACAAGGAATTCGTGCTGCCGGACAATGACTGGACCCGTTTCGCCCCCGCGCTGCAGGTCTTCGAGGTGCCGGGCAACCATGACAGCATGGTGCTGGAACCCAATGTGCGCGTGCTGGCCGCCAGGTTGCGCCGTCTGATCGTGGCTGCCGAGGCCAGCGTGGTGCGCGCCGCAGGAACCAGCAAGCGCGCGGACGATCCTGCAGCTCCCCGGCACGCGGCGGAGTAACGATGATGCCGAAACACGCACCGCAGAAAGCCGCTGTGCTGACCGTGATCCTGAACTGGCGCACGGCGGAGATGACCGAACGCGCCGCCCGCGCCGCCCTGCGCGCGATGGAGGGGGTCAGCGGCGCGCTCACCATCGTGGACAATGACAGCGGCGATGGCTCGTACGAGCACCTGCACGCGGCCTTCGCCGCCGAGCCCAGGGTCCGGGTGATCCAGTCCGGGCACAATGGCGGATTTGGCGCCGGGAACAACGTGGGCATCCGCGCGGGTCTGCCGGACGGGGCGCGGCCGGATTTCGTCTATCTGCTGAACTCCGATGCCTTCCCCGACCGCGAGACGATCCGGGCGCTGCGCGATCATCTGTCCGCGCACCCCGGTATCGGTCTGGCGGGCAGCCGGGTGCGCGGCACCGATGGCGAGCCCCATGTCACCGCCTTCCGCTTCCCTTCGGTCTGGTCGGAATTCGAGGGCGCCGCGCATACCGGGCCGATCTCGCGCCTGCTGGCGCGCTATCGCGTGCCGCTGGACCCGCCGACGCAGGCGCCCGCGCAGGTGGACTGGCTGGCCGGGGCCAGCCTGATGATCCGCCGCGACGTGCTGGACCGCATCAGCCTGTTTGACGAGACGTTCTTTCTGTATTTCGAGGAAACCGACCTGTGCCGCCGCGCCGCGAGCGCGGGCTGGCCCTGCGTCTACGTGCCTTCGGTGGGGGTGGAACACATCGGTTCGGCCAGCACCGGCATGGGAAAGTGGGACCGCGTGCCGCGCTACTGGTTCGACAGCCGCTGGCACTACTTCGCCAAACATCACGGCA
>SKMI01000258.1 GCA_007121115.1 Paracoccaceae bacterium
AGCCCTGCGAGTCATCCCCGAAGAAGTGTCAGCCATTCTTGACCTGTCCCGTTTCCGTTGCACTGGTTCAGGGAGTGGCCGCACACAGGCAGTGAAGGAGCGTCAGAGACGCCACGCCGCCTTACTTAGTGTCCGGAACCGCCTCCCCGCTGCTCTGCTTGTTATCGGTGTCCCATTCTATGACACAAGCCCGTGTGCCGCCCAAACCCCGATTCGCGCATGCCGCTGGTGATCGGCAAGATTTTGCCAAAATTGCGTTTCGCTTCGGTTGGTGGCGCTTTTGCAACGCCGTTTCTGCCATCAAAGGATGAAAAACAGCCTAAGCGCGGTCGATTTCAAGGATAGCAGAGTTGTGAATGGACCGGTTCGGCGTATTTTTGCCAACCTCATCCGCATGATCCGCGCCAGACGGATCGGCTGCCAGCGTTACGGGGGTATACATGCAGTCTGCGTACAGGGTTTTTCACGTCACCATCGGTCGCCATGCGGTCGCGGTGCTGGCGGCGCTTGCGCTGCTGTTTGCCGCCACTCTCGCCCAGGCGCAACAGTTCAGCGCCTTCAAGCAGGCGCTGGCCGAAGGCGTGGCGCAGGATCGCGGGCTTTCGGCGTTTTACCGCGACCACGGATATCAGCCGCTCTGGACCGGTCCCGAGGACGCGGCGCGCCGCAGCGCGCTGATCACCGCCATCAGTCGCGCGGCCGAACACGGCCTGCCGGTGGCGCGCTATGACCTGGACGGGCTGATCGCGGCCTTCGCCGCCGTCGAAAGCGAGCGCGACCGGGGCTTTCTGGAAGCAAAGGTGACCGAAACCTTCCTGCGCTTCGCCCGTGACATGACCAGCGGCGTGCTGACCCCTTCGCGGATCGACCGCGATATCGTCCGCGACCTGCCGCGCCCGGACCCGCTGGAACTGCTCACCGATTTCGCCGCGTCCGAGCCGGTGTCCTTCATCCGCAACCTGGCGCCCCGCGCGCCGGAATACGCGCGGCTCTTCCGGGCGCGGCGCGATATCGAAGCGGCGATTGCCGAGGGCGGCTGGGGGCCGACGGTGCCCGAATCGGCGCTGCGTCCGGGTGATTCCGGGCCGAGTGTCGTGGCCCTGCGCAACCGGCTGATCGCCATGGGCTACATGCCGCGCACCGCCACCGCCAGCTATGACGCGGCGCTGCAATCGGCGGTGCAGAGGTTCCAGATCAACCACGGGCTGGATGCCGACGGGGTGGCCGGTCCGGCAACGCTGCGCGCCATCAACGTCAGCCCCGAGGAACGGCTGCAATCGATCATCGTCGCCATGGAGCGCGAGCGCTGGCTGAACATCGAGCGCGGCGACCGGCACATCTGGGTGAACCTGGCCGATTTCTCCTCGCGGATCGTGGATTTCGACGAGATCACCTTCGAGACCGTGTCCATCATCGGCGCACGCAACAGCGAACAGCGCACGCCCGAGTTCTCCGAGGCCATGACTTATCTGGAGATCAACCCCGACTGGACGCTTCCGCGCTCGATCATCGCGCGCAGCTACTGGGGCGCGCTCTCGTCGGGCGGGGCGCAGTATCTGCAAATCATCGACGCGCAGGGCCGGGTGGTGCCGCGCAGCGCCATCGATTTCAGTCGCTGGACCCCGCGCAACTTCCCCTACAACGTCCGCCAGCCTCCGGGGCCGTCGAATCCGCTGGGCACGGTGAAGTTCATGTTCCCCAACCCGCATGCGATCTATCTGCATGACACGCCCGCGCGGTCGCTTTTCAACACGCAGGTGCTGACCCATTCTTCGGGTTGCATCCGGCTGAACGACCCTGAAGAGTTTGCCTACGAGTTGCTCTCGCGTCAGACGGACGATCCGCAAGGGTTGTTCCACCGCACCCGCAACTCCGGGCAACAGACGCGGCTCTATCTGGAAACGCCGGTGCCCACGCATCTGGTCTATCGCACGGCGTTCACCGATGCGCGCGGGGCGCTGAACTTCCGCCCGGATGTCTATGGCCGTGACGCCGCGATCTTCCGCGCCTTGCAGAATGCCGGGGTGGAAATACCGGGGATTCGCAGCTAAGCGGGGTTTCGCAGACCGCGCCCGCTGCGGGCGCGCACCCGGATCCGAGCCGAACCCGAGGCGGACATGCGCTATCGAATCGACGCCATCGCGCGCGCCCTGGGCGTGCGGTTCGAAGGGGATGGCGGGCTGGAATTCACCCATGCCGCCGAGCCCGCGCAGGCCGGGCCGCAGGCGCTGGCCATTGCTTCGGACCCGAAGTACGCTGGAGGGCTGGCGCAGGGCGCCGCGCGGGCAGCACTGCTGTGGGAAGGCGCCGATTGGCAGGTGCTGGGGCTGGAGGCCGCCATCTTCGCCCCGCGCCCGCGCTATGCGCTGGCCGGGCTGACGGCAGCGATGGACCCCGGACCGGCGATTGCGCCGGGGGTGCACCCTTCGGCAGTGATCGACCCCGAGGCCACGGTGGGGAAGGGCGCCGCCATCGGCCCCTTTGTCTGGATCGGCCCCGGCGCGCAGATCGGTGCACGGGCGCGGATCGCCGCGCATGTCTCCATCGCCGAAGGCGCGCGCATCGGCGATGACGCGCTGATCCATACGGGCGTGCGCATCGGCGCGCGGGTCCGCATCGGAGACCGCTTCATCGCCCAGCCCGGCGCGGTGATTGGCGCCGACGGGTTTTCCTTTGTCACGCCCGAGAAATCGGCCGTGGAAGCGGTGCGCGAAACCCTCGGCGACCGGGGCGAGACGGCAGGCCAGTCCTGGACCCGCATTCACAGTCTGGGCGCCGTGACCCTGGGCGACGATGTGGAGATCGGCGCCAATTCCACCATCGACCGCGGCACCATCCGCGACACCGAAATCGGCTCGGGCACGCGGATCGACAATCTGGTGCAGGTGGGCCACAACGCGCAGATCGGCCGCGATTGCCTGATCTGCGGGCAGGCCGGCGTCGCGGGCTCGGCCCGGATCGGCGACCGGGTGGTGCTGGGCGGGCGCACGGCCGTGAGTGACCATGTCACCGTGGGCGACGATGTGGTGACAGGGGGCGGCACCGGCGTGCTGTCCGACGTGCCCGCCGGGCGGGTGATGTTCGGCACCCCGGCCACGAAAATGGAAACCCAGATCGAGATCTACAAGGCACTCCGCCGCCTGCCACGGCTGGTGAATCAGGTTGCCGCGCTTCGCAAAACTGTTACAAACCGCAACGACAAGGGCGGGAGCCGTAACGACTAGGAGCCTTGCCCGATGGAACAGGACGTGATGACGCAAGACCCCGCCATCGCCGCAAAGGTGATCGAGATCATTGCCGAACAGGCCATGCGCGCGCCCTCGGAGGTCACGGCCGAGGACCGGCTGGAGGATCTGGGCATCGACAGCCTGGGCGTGGTCGAATGCATCTTCCAGATCGAGGAAAACTTCGACGTGCAGGTGCCTTTCAACGCCAACAATCCCGAGGAAAGCACCTTCGACATCTCGACCGTTGGATCGGTGATTGCCGAGGTCGAGAAACTGGTCGCCGAGCGTCGCGCGTGAGGCGCGGGTGAGGGGGCATGAGGAAGGTCGTCATCACCGGCGCGGGCACCGTCAATCCGCTGGGCCATGATGTCCCGTCGACCCTGACTGCCATGCGCGAAGGGCGCTGCGCCATCGCTGCGCTGGAAGGGTTGAAGGATCAGGAACGTCTGGATGTGCAGATCGGCGCGCAGGTCCGCGGGTTCGACCCGGGCGCGCATCTGGACCGTCAGCGCCTCCCCCTTCTGGATCGGTTCGCGCAATTCGCGCTGGTCGCCGCGCGCGAGGCCGTGGCGCAGGCGAGGGTTACCTTTGACGGGGAAGCGGGCGCGCGCGCAGGCGTGGTCATGGGCACCGCCGGGGGCGGCAACACCACCGTCGATGACAATTACCGCAGCGTCTTTGCCGAAGGGAAGAACCGCGTGCACCCGTTCGTGGTGCCCCGGCTGATGCACAATGCCGCCGCCTCGCATCTGTCGATGGAGTTCGGCTTGCGCGGGCCGGGGCTGGCGGTCAGCACCGCCTGCGCCTCGTCCAACCACGCCATGGGGCTGGCGCTGCAACTGATCCGTGGCGGGGCCGCGGATGTGATCCTGACCGGCGGGTCCGAGGCGATGCTGAGCTTCGGCGGGCTCAAGGCCTGGGAGGGGCTGCGGGTCATGTCCCGCGACGGCTGCCGGCCCTTCGCGGCCTCGCGCAACGGGCTGGTGATGGGCGAGGGCGGCGCGGTCTTCGTCTTCGAGGCGCTGGAGAACGCGCGCGCACGCGGTGTCGAGCCGCTGGCCGAGGTGGCGGGCTTCGGCATGAGCGCGGACGCGGGCGAGATCGTCGCCCCGACGCTGGACGGCCCGGTGCGGGCCATGCGGCTGGCGCTGGCCGATGCCGGGATCGATGCGGCGGAGGTGGGCTACGTCAACGCCCACGGCACCGGCACCCGCGCCAACGACCGGACCGAGGCGCAGGCGCTGCACGCGGTGCTGGGGGAAGGCGCGGATCGCGTGCCCATGTCATCGACGAAATCCATGCACGGGCATCTGATCGGCGGCACCGGCGCGGTGGAACTGCTGGCCTGCCTGATGGCCCTGCGCGAGGGCGTGCTGGCGCCCACGGTGAGTTTCGACGCGCCCGACCCCGACTGCCCCGTCGACGCGGTGCCGAATGCCGCGCGGGACGGGGTGGAGGTGCGCGCGGTGCTGTCCAACGCCTTCGCCTTTGGCGGGCTGAACGCGGTGCTGGCCCTGCGGCGGCTCTGATTTGCGGCCGGGGCAGGGGGGGCGCTGCCCCCCGTCACGCCTGCGGCGCGACTCCCCCCGGGGTATTTCCGGCAAGATGAAGGGGACGGGTTGTTTCGGTGGGGGCGGCGGGGTAAAGCGTGAACATGCGCGGGTTGATCCGGCGCATGTCTGCGATAGCTTCCGGTGATGACAGCTCCGATCCTACTGTGGTTCAAGCGCGATCTGCGGGTGCAGGATCACCCGGCCCTGGCGCATGCGGCGGCGCTGGGGCCGTTGTTGCCGCTCTTCGTGGTGGAGCCGGAGTATTGGGAATTACCCGATGTCTCGGGGCGGCAATGGGCGTTTCTGGCCGAAACCCTGACCGCGCTTCAAGCCGAGCTGGCCGCGTTGGGTCAGCCGCTGGTGGTGCGGCAGGGCGAGGCGGTGGCGGTGCTGGAACGGATGCGGCGGCGGTTCGGGATCACGCGCATGGTCTCGCACGAGGAGACCGGGAACGGCTGGACTTATGCCCGCGACCGCCTGGTGGCGGCCTGGGCGCGGGCGCAGGGGGTACGGTGGGAGGAGGTGCCGCAATGCGGGGTGGTGCGGCGGCTGCCGTCGCGCGATGGCTGGCAGGGACGGCGCGACAGGTTCATGGCGGCGGCGCAGGTGGCGACGCCTGAAGCGCTCGCGCCGCTGGAGATTGCGCCGGGGGCCGTGCCGGCGGTGCCGGGGCCGGGGCTGGCGCCTGATCCCTGCCCGCACCGCCAGCGCGGCGGGCGGGCCGAAGCACTGGCGCTGATGGAGAGCTTCCTGACCGAGCGCGGGGCCGGATATCGTCGGGCGATGTCCTCGCCGCTCGGGGGCGAGCGGGCGTGTTCGCGGCTTTCGCCGCATCTGGCGCTGGGGGCGGTTTCGGTGCGCGAGGTGGAGCAGGCGACAGCTGCGCGGCGGGTGGAGGCGCGGGGCGCGGGCGGTGGCTTGGGGGCGTCGCTGACCAGTTTCGACAAGCGCCTCGCCTGGCGTGACCACTTCATTCAGAAGCTGGAGGATGAGCCCGCGCTGGAGAGCCGCTGCCTGCACCCGGCGACCGAAGGGTTGCGCCCGCGCGACCCCGATACCGTGCTTCTGGCGGCCTGGGCGGCGGGCGAGACGGGGTTGCCGTTCGTCGATGCCTGCATGCGCTATCTGCGCGCCACGGGCTGGTTGAATTTTCGCATGCGGGCGATGCTGGTCTCGGTGGCGACCTATCACCTGTGGCTGGACTGGCGACCGGTGGGGATGCATCTGGCGCGACGCTTCACCGATTATGAGCCGGGCATCCACTGGAGCCAGTGCCAGATGCAGGCAGGCACGACGGGCATCAACACCATGCGGGTCTACAACCCGGTCAAGCAGGGGCTGGACCAGGACCCGGACGGGCGCTTCATCCGCCGCTGGGTGCCGGAACTGGCACCGGTGCCCGATGCGTTCCTGCACCGGCCCTGGGCTTGGCCCGAGGCGCGGCGCCGCCTGGCGGAGCGTTACCCGGCGCCGGTGGTCGACCCGGAAACCGCCGCGCGGGCGGCGCGGCAGGCCATGGGCGCGTTGCGCAAACACCCCGGTTTCGCCGACCACGCCGCCGAGGTGGCGCAGAAACACGCCAGCCGCAAGCGCGTGCCCGAACGCAACCGGCGCCGTGCGGCAGCCAACCCGGCGCAACTGCGCTTCGATCTGTGAGATGTGATCCGAAGGGTCATCCATGCTGGCGTAGACCAGCCGGAAGGCGCGCGTCGCTCATCGCGGCCGGTGGCGATTTGCAAGCGGTGCGGCGTGATCCCGCCCATGCAGCGTGCGCTAAATGCCCGCTCGGGTGTTATCCTCAGCCGTCCGGGGAGCTTGGGCGCATCAGGCGCACAGGGTGCCGCGCTGCCTGGGTTCGGTGCATCCCCTGATCCGGTCAGCATCCGTGCGCATCCTTCCACAGACACACGCTGGTCGTGGTCAGCGTTCGGTCTGTGGGGCCAGGGTGTCCAGCAGCATCGCAAGGGCATGGTCGCGGGCGGCGGCGCGGACCTGCGCGCGGCCGAGGGCGCCGAACTCCACGGTTTCAGCGCGGGCGGGGTGGTCGGCGGTGGCGATGGCGAAGCAGACGCGGCCCTCGGGCTTGTGCTCGGACCCGCCGGGACCGGCGATGCCGGTGATGGCGACGGCAAGCTGCGCGGCGCTGCGCGCCAGCGCGCCGCTGGCCATTTCGCGGGCCACGGCTTCGGACACGGCGCCGTGCGTGGCGAGGGTTTCGGGCGCGACGCCCAGCATCTGCGTCTTCGCGTCATTGGAATAGGTGACGAAGCCGCGCTCCACCACCGCCGAGGACCCGGCGATATCGGTCAGCGCGGCGGCGACCATGCCGCCGGTGCAGCTTTCGGCGGTGACGATCATGACGCCGCGCGCCTTGGCGGCCTCCAGCACCCGCGCGGCGAGGGGGGTATCCGCGCTCATGCCATGAACACCCCGTGCGCCAGCGCCGCGCCCGCGACCACCACGATGGCGGCGAAGGCCCCGGCGATCAGGTCATCCAGCATGACCCCGGCCGGGCTGTGCAGCCGGTCGGCCCAGCCGACAGGGCCGGGTTTGAGGATGTCGAAGGCGCGGAAGGCCAGGAAGGCGACCACCCAGCCGGGCCAGAGCGCGGTGACCGGCACGCCCTGTAACATGGCGCCGAGAGAGACCGGCCAGAGCGCCAGCCACATGCCCGCGACCTCGTCGATGACGATCTCGGAAGGGTCGGGGTCGTCGGTGCCGCGGGTCTCGATCACCGTCACCCACCAGCCGAGGACCGCGACCGCCACCGTGGCCACGGCCAGCAGCGCGAAGCCGCCCGCGACATGCAGCGCCCAGGCCACCGGCAGCGCGGCCAGGGTGCCCCAGGTGCCGGGGGCGGGGCGCAGGAGGCCCGCGCCGAAGAAGGTCGCCAGAAGCCGCGACCAGGTCATGGCCGCACCAGCGTGGCCGTGGCCAGCGCGGCAATGCCTTCCTCGCGTCCCGTGAAACCCAGCCGCTCGGATGTGGTAGCCTTGACGCTGACGCGCGCGGGATCCAGCGCCATGATCCCGGCGAGTGCGGCGCGCATGGCTTCGGCGTAGGGGCCGATCTTGGGGCGTTCGCAGATCAGGGTCACATCGGCATGGGTCAGGGTGAAGCCGTTGTCGCGCGCCACCCCCACCGCGTGGCGCAGGAAGACATGGCTCGCCGCGCCCTTCCACTGCGGGTCCGAGGGCGGGAAGTGCTGCCCGATATCGCCCATGCCCAGCGCGCCATAGATCGCATCGGTCAGCGCGTGCATCCCCACATCGGCGTCCGAATGGCCCTGCAGCGCGCGGTCGTGGGGGACCTTCACGCCGCAGAGCCAGCATCCATCACCGGGGCCGAAGCGGTGCACGTCGAACCCGTTGCCGGTGCGGATGTCCATGGACGCGCCTCCTGCCTGCATCAGCCGCGCGGCGCGGGCGAAATCCGCGGGCCAGGTCAGCTTGATGTTGTCGTCATCGCCCTCGACGATGGCGACGTCAAGCCCGGCGGCGCGGCCGATCTCCACGTCATCGGCGGCCCCGCCGGGGTGCGCGCGATGGGCGTTCAGGATGGCATCGAAGCGGAACCCCTGCGGGGTCTGGGCGCGGAACAGCCCGCTGCGGTCGGCGGTCCCATGCACCAGGCCGTCCGCGCCGCGCCAGAGCGCATCGGTGACCGCCAACGCCGGTGCGGCGCCGGGGGTATGATCCAGCGCCGCCAGCACGCGGTCGACCAGCGCGGGGCGGACCAGCGGGCGGGCGCCGTCATGGATCAGGACGCGGTCGGGCGCGTCGTCGGCCAGCGCCTCGAGCGCGTTGCGGACCGAGGCCTGCCGGTCGGCGCCCCCCGCGACCAGCCGCAACCCGTCGCCCAAGGTGCCCGCGCGGGCCATGTCGTCCGCGTGCAGCACCACCACCAGCGGCCCGGTCGCCAGTGGGCGCAACGCCGCGACCGTATGCGCCAGCACCGGGCGCCCGGCCAGGTCCTGCCACTGCTTCGGTAGCCCGCCCCCGGCGCGCAGGCCGCGCCCGGCGGCAACGATGACGATGGCGGTTGTGGCGGACATGCGGCCTCACGGTTCAGGCAGGCACCCTATATCCGCAGGTGCAGGGTGCTGACAATGCGCGCGAAGGCGCGGCATGGTTGCACAATTTTTCACCGTATGATGAATATTGCGCCATCATGATGCCGTGCCGGTTTGCGGTCGGGGCGCGTTGATCCTAAATCTGAGGCACTCGGGCGTCTGGCGCGCCACCATGCAGGCAATACGAAACACATGGCAGCACTTGCATCAGTGCAGATTGCAACCGGAGCGGCGCGCGCGGCGATTGATCCGCCGGTGGCGCTGGCGCCCATGGCGGGCATCACCGATCTGCCGTTCCGGCGCGTTGTGGCGGGGTTTGGCGCCGGGCTGGTGGTGTCCGAAATGGTGGCCAGCCGCGAAATGGCGCAGGCCAAACCCTCGGACCGGGCGCGGGCGCGTGCGGAACTGGGCCTGCATGAGGCGGCGACGGCGGTGCAACTTGCCGGACATGACCCGCGCTGGATGGCCGAGGCCGCGCGCATGGTCGCCGACGGCGGTGCGCGGATCATCGACATCAACATGGGCTGCCCGGCAAAGAAGGTCGTGGGCGGGCAGTCCGGCGCGGCGCTGATGCGCGATCCGGACCACGCGCTGCGGATGATCGAAGCGGTGGTGGCGGCAGTGGACCTGCCGGTGACGCTGAAAACCCGGCTGGGCTGGGATGACTGCTGCCTGAACGCGCCCGACTTGGCGCGCCGGGCGGTGGATGCGGGCGTGGGGATGGTGACGATTCACGGTCGCACGCGGTGCCAGTTCTACAAGGGTCGCGCGGACTGGTCGGCGATCGGCGCGGTGGTGCGCGCGGTGCCCGGCGTGCCGGTGCTGGCCAATGGCGACATTCGCGCGGCCGGGGACGCGGCGGCGGCGCTGGCGGCCTCGGGCGCGGCGGGGGTTATGATCGGACGCGGCGCGCAGGGGCGGCCCTGGCTGCTGGCGCAGGTGGCGGCGGCGCTGCGCGATGCACCGGTTCCGTCCGCGCCAACGGGGGCGGCGCTGGTGGACCTGGTGGCGGGGCATTACGAGGCGATCCTGGACTTCCATGGCCGCGATCTGGGCCTGCGCGTGGCGCGCAAGCATCTGGACTGGTATCTGACGGCGGCCAGCGGGGCGGCATCGCTGCGACGCCCGCTGCTGACCGCCACCGACCCGCGCGCGGTGCTGCGGCTGCTGCCCGAGGCGCTGAGCCCCGCCCCGCCTGTGACGGAGGCCGCATGACGACCCCGGTCACAGGCACGATCTGGTCCGCGCTGCCGGTGCCCGCAATGCTGATCAGCGCCAGTGACGCAGGCGACGAGATCGTGCTGGACTGCAATCCGGCCTGCGAGAACTTCCTGATGATCTCGGCCCGCGCGCTGTCCGGCCAGCCGCTGTTCGAAAGGCTGGCCATCGACGCGCCGATGGAGGAAGCGTTGGTGCGCACCCGTCGCAACCGCTCGGCGCTGTTCATCAACGATGTGGACGTCGGCACCGGCAGCCGTGCGCCGGTGTCTTGCAACCTGCAACTCGCGCCCCTGCCGGACCAGCCCGAGGTGGTGCTGATGCTCATGTCCCCGCGCGAAATCGCCGGGCGGCTGAACCAGGCGGGGGCGGCCAAGGCGGCGGTCAAGTCGGCCTCGGGCATGGCGGCGATGCTGGCGCATGAGATCAAGAACCCGCTGGCGGGCATCAGCGGCGCGGCGCAGCTTCTGTCCATGAACCTGCGCAACGGCGATCTGGAATTGACCGACCTGATCGTCGAGGAAGCGCGCCGGATCCTCGCCCTTCTGGAACAGTTCGAGGAATTCGGCGACCAGCGCCCGCCGGTGCGGGTGGCGGTCAATATCCATGACGTGCTGGAACGCGCGCGGCGCTCGGCCCGGCTGGGATTTGCCGCGCACATGAGTGTGGGCGAGCGCTATGACCCCTCGCTGCCCCCGGTGCTGGGTGATGGCGATCAGTTGCTGCAGGTGTTCCTGAACCTGTTGAAGAACGCGGCCGAGGCGCAACCCGATGGCGGCAGAATCACCGTCCGCACCTATTTCGAACAATCGCTGCGGGTGCGCGGGCGGGACGGGCGCGACGTGGCACTGCCGCTGCATGTCGAGGTGATCGACGACGGCCCCGGCCTGCCGCCCGAGATCGCGGCGGATGTGTTCGACCCCTTCGTTTCCGGGCGCGAAAACGGCACCGGGCTGGGGCTGGCGCTGGTCTCGAAGATCGTGGCCGACCATGACGGCTGGATTGCCGTGGAAAGCGCGCCGGGACGCACGGTGTTCCGGGTCTCGCTGCCGCTGGCGGGGCGCGACGCGGGTTCAAGGAGTGACTGAGGAATGGATGGAACGGTTCTGGTTGCCGATGACGACCGCACGATCCGCACGGTGCTGACCCAGGCGCTGACGCGTGCAGGGTGCAAGGTGCATGCCACGTCAAGCCTGACCACGCTGATGCGCTGGGTCGAGGAAGGGCGCGGTGATCTGGTCATCACCGATGTGATGATGCCCGATGGCAACGGGATCGAGATGATCCCCAAGATCAGCAAGGAACGCCCGGGGCTGCCGGTGATCGTCATTTCGGCGCAGAACACCATCATGACCGCGATCCAGGCGACCGAGGCCGACGCCTGGGACTACCTGCCCAAACCCTTCGACCTGCCCGACCTGATGAAACGCGCAGGTCGCGCCATGCAGGCCCGCCGCCCCGCGCCGGCGCGCAGCGCACCCACCGGGCCGTCGCCGCGCGGCGATGCGGTGGACAGCGACCTGCCGCTGGTGGGGCGCACCCCGGCGATGCAGGCGCTCTACCGGCTGATCGCACGGGTGATGAATTCGGACATGCCGGTGCTGATCGTCGGCGAATCGGGCACCGGCAAGTCGCTGATCGCACGCACGCTGCACGACCTGTCGGACCGGCGCGCGCTGCCCTTCGTGGTCGCCTCGGCCGAGGATCTGGCCAGTGCGGACGGCGCCTCGGCGATCATGGCGCGGGCGCGCGGCGGCACGGTCGTCTTTGACGAGCTGGGCGATTACGATGAGGCGACCCAGGCGCGGCTGGTGCGGCTTCTGGACATGATCGGCGCCGACAACGGCCCGCGCGTTCTGGCCACATCGCAGGCCGACCTGGCCATGCGGCTGGACAACGGATCCCTGCGCGAGGACCTGTTCTATCGCCTCAACGGGGTCAGCATGACCGTGCCGGCGCTGCGCGAGCGCATCGACGACCTGCCGCTGCTGAGCGAACATTTCCTCAAACGCGCCAGCGCCGCGGGCGGGGCGCCCGAGCGACGGCTGTCCGAAGAGGCGCTGGAGCGCGTGCGCGTCTATTCCTGGCCCGGCAACCTGCGCCAGCTTGAAAACCTGATGCGGCGGCTGGCGCTCACCGGGCAGGAGCCGGTGATTTCGGCCTCGGAGATGGAAACCGCGCTGCGCAACCAACCCGCAATGGAACCGACCCGCCCCGGAGCCAGCGCCGAGAAGCTGTCCGAATCGGTCGCCGCCCACCTGCGGCGCTATTTCGACCTGCACGGCGGCGAGTTGCCGCCCGCCGGTCTGCACAGCCGCATCCTGCGCGAGGTCGAGGCACCCCTGATCGAAATCGCGCTCGATGCGACCTCGGGGAATCAGGCACGCTGCGCGGACCTTCTGGGAATCAACCGCAACACGCTGCGCAAGAAGATCCTTGATCTGGATATTCGCGTGACACGCCGCCGCAAATTGATGTAAAACCGCAACACAAGGCGTGGCGCATTTGCGTCGGCGGGTCCGGCGCTCAGGTTTGAACGATCACGCCAGGGTGAATCGGCATCGCACGCGCAGCGATGCAGCGGCGGGGTGGCGCCTTGGAGGCAGTGAGACAGCGCGGACTCTGGCAACGGGCGGTGGACTTGCGTCATCGGCGCAGTGTGACGACGGCGATCACCGTGGTGCTGGTCACGCTGGCGCCGGTGCTGGTGTTGCTGACCCTGCTTGCCTTTGGCCCGCTCAGCGCGGCGACATCGACCCCGTTGCTGCGGTTCATCCTGCTCGCCGATCTGGTCTATATCCTGATCGTCGCCACGCTGGTGGCGGCGCGGGTGGCGCGCATCATCGCCGATCGGCGCTCGCAATCGGCGGGCTCGCGGCTCCATCTGCGGCTTTCGGGGCTGTTTGCGGCCATGGCGCTGGTGCCCACGGTGTCGGTCGCGGTGTTTGCCAGCGTGACCATCAACGTGGGGCTGGAAGGGTGGTTTTCCGACCGGGTGCGGCAGGTGGTGGGCAACTCCATGGCCGCCGCCGAAGCCTATCAGGCCGAGCAGGAGCGCGACCTGATCCAGGACACCGAGGCGCTGGCCCGCTTCATCGAAGACACCCGCCGCGCCTTTCCGCTGCTCGATGACGGCCAGTTGCGCCAGTTGCTCAGCCAGGGGCAGGCCCAGATCCAGCGCGGGTTGCGGGTCGCCTTTGTCATCGACGGCGCGGGCGAGATTCGCGCGCGTGGCGACCGGTCCTATCTGTTCGACTTCACGCCGCCCACCGAAGCCGAGTTCGAACGCGCGCGCGACGGGGTGACGGTGATCCGCGACTGGCCGATGAACGAATTCCGCGCCTTGCTGCAATTGCCGCGCTTCGTCGACCGTTACCTTTACGTTGCGCGGAGCGTGGATGGTGAAATCCTCAGCCTGCTGGACGAAACCCGCGAAACCGTGCGGCTCTATCAGCAGCTTGAACGCGAACGCGGGCGGCTGCTGTTCGAATTCGGCCTGCTTTATCTGGGGTTTGCGCTGATCCTGATCCTCGCGGCGGTCTGGCTGGGGCTGTGGTTCGCCGAACGGCTGGCGCGCCCGGTGGGGCGGCTTGCGGCGGCGGCCGAAGATGTCGGGCGCGGCAATCTGGACGTTCAGGTGTCCGAACAGCGCGGCGATGACGAGATCGCCACCATGAGCCGCGTGTTCAACCAGATGACGCGGCAGTTGAAGGGCCAGCGCGAGGCGCTTCTGGAAAACACCCGCCAGATCGAGGCGCGGCGGCGGCTGTTCGATTCGGTGTTGGGATCGGTCACCGCCGGGGTGATGGGGCTCGATGCCGAAGGCCGCGTGGAGTTCATCAATCGCGCCGCCGAGCGGCTGCTGGAATGCGATGCGGGGCAGGTGCTGGCGCAGCCGCTGGCGCAGGTGGTGCCCGAGTTCCTGCCGCTGTTCGACCGGCTGCGGACCATGCCAGCGCCCGATGCCCGCGTGCAGGAGGAATTGCGCCTGTCGCGCGCCGGGCGGCTGGAAACCCTGCTGGTACGGCTGTCGGTGCGCACCGGCGCCGACGGGAGGCCCGATGGATACGTGCTGGCCTTCGACGATGTGACCGATCTGGTCAGCGCGCAGCGCATGGCGGCCTGGGGCGATGTGGCGCGCCGGATCGCGCATGAAATCAAGAACCCGCTGACGCCGATCCAGCTTTCGGCGGAACGGATCAAGCGCAAGTTCCGCCGACAAGTGCCTGAAGCGGATGCGGAGACCCTGGACCAGCTTACCGGGGTGATCGTCCGGCAAACCGGCGATCTGCGCCGGATCGTGGACGAGTTCTCGCGCTTTGCCCGGATGCCCGAACCGGACCGGCGGAGCCACGATCTGGTGGAGATCCTGCGCGATGCGGTGCTGCTGCAGGAAAACGCCCGCCCCGATATCCGCTTCACGGCAGAGATCCCGGACACCTCCCTACCGCTGGAGGTGGACGCCACGATGCTGTCGCAAGCCTTCACGAATGTTCTGAAGAACGGCGCGGAGGCTATTGATTCGCTGATGGAAAAGGGCGCACCCGACGACTTTGTGCCGGAAGTGCGGATCGCGCTGGACGTGCAGGATGAACGGGTGCGAATCACCGTGGCGGAAAACGGCATCGGCCTGCCCGAAGACCGCGCGCGGCTGTTCGAACCTTATGTGACCACACGGGACGAAGGCACCGGGCTGGGACTGCCGATCGTCAAGAAGATCATCGAGGAACATGGCGGCAGCTTCAACCTGCAGGACGCGCCGCGCTTCGAGGGCTGCGCGCATCGCGGTGCGCAGGCCGAAATCGTGCTGCCGCGTCTGACGGCAGCGGCGCGGGGCGGGCGCGAGCCGAAGCAGGAAGCCGGCGCGCCGGGGCAAGTGCATTCAAGTGGGGGCAGTGATGAATGATATCCTGATTGTCGATGACGAGCGCGACATCCGTGAACTGATTTCGGAAATCCTGATCGACGAAGGCTATACCACGCGACTGGCGGGAAATTCCGACGAGGCCATGTCGCAGGTCAACGCCGATCCACCGGCGCTGATCATCCTCGACATCTGGCTCAAGGACAGCCGCATGGACGGGATCGGCATCCTGATGGCGGTCAAGCGCGGCAACCCGGACATTCCGGTGGTCATCATCTCGGGGCACGGCAACGTGGAAATCGCCGTCGCGGCCATCAAGCAGGGTGCGTATGATTTCATCGAAAAGCCGTTCAATATCGATCAGCTGCTGGTCGTGATCCGGCGCGCGATGGAAGCCTCGCGGCTCAGGCGCGAGAACCTGGAACTGCGCCGCCGCGATGCCACCACGGCGGAAATGATCGGCCAGTCCAATGCGTTCCGGGCGATGAAGGCGCAACTGGAGAAGGTCACGCGCTCGAACGGGCGGGTGATGCTGACGGGCCCCGCGGGCAGTGGCAAGGAAGTCGCCGCGCGTTTCATCCACGCCAATTCGGCGCGGGCCTCGGCGCCCTTCGTCTCAGTGAGTTCCGCCAGCATCGAGCCCGAGCGCATGGAAGAGGTGCTGTTTGGCCGCGAATCGCCCGAGCGCGGGGTCGAGCCGGGCTTGCTGGAGCAGGCCCACGGCGGCGTTGTCTATCTGGACGAGGTCGGCGACATGCCGCTGGGCACGCAGTCCAAGATACTGCGCGTACTGGTGGAGCAGCAGTTCACCCGCGTGGGCGGCGCCGACAAGGTGCGGGTCGATCTGCGCGTTATCTCGGCCACCACCCGCGACCTCAGCGCCGAAATCGCCGCGGGCCGCTTCCGCCAGGAGCTTTATGACCGGTTGAATGTGGTGCCGATCTCGGTGCCGCCGCTGGCCGAGCGCCGCGATGATATTCCGGTGCTGGCACGCGCCTTCATCGAACATTTCCACCAGAGCCAGGGCCTGCCGCTGCGCACGCTTTCAGATGTCGCCGAGGCGCATTTGCAGACCATGGTCTGGCCGGGCAATGTCCGGCAGTTGCGCAATGTCATCGAACGCGCGCTGATTCTGGGCGAAAGCAACGGTGCGATAGAGCCCGCGGAGTTTCAGGCCGAAGCGGCGCCGGGCGACACGGACGGTGGCTTCACCCTGTCAGCGGAACTGGCCACCCTGCCGCTGCGCGAGGCACGCGAACTCTTTGAACGCGAGTACCTGCTGGCGCAGATCAACCGCTTCAGCGGCAACATCAGCCGCACCGCCAGTTTCGTCGGCATGGAGCGGTCGGCCCTGCACCGCAAGCTCAAGTCGCTGGGTGTGAACACCGCAAGCCTCTCCAACGTCCGCACGCACCAGCGCGCAGAGGGGTAGGCCTTGGGGTGAGCCTCAGCGCGTGGCTTCGGTCAGCCGTCGGGTGACATAGTCGCTGACATGCTTCAGCATCGGCTGCATGTGCCGTTCTTCATCCTTGAAGAAGTGGTCGGCGCCCTCGACCTGCGTGTGGGTGATGGTGATGCCGCGCTGCTCGTGCAGCTTGGCCACCAGCGTTTCGATATCGCGCGGGGGCGCGATCCGGTCGGCGGTGCCGTTGATGATCAGCCCCGAGGCCGGGCAGGGCGCCAGAAAGCTGAAGTCATACATGTTGGCGGGCGGCGCGACCGAAATGAAACCGGTGATATCGGGCCGCCGCATCAGCAGCTGCATGCCGATCCAGGCGCCGAAGCTGAAGCCCGCGACCCAGCAATGGCGGCTGTTCTGGTTCATCGCCTGCAGGTAATCGAGCGCCGAGGCCGCATCGGACAATTCGCCCACGCCCTGATCGAACTCGCCCTGGCTGCGCCCGACCCCGCGGAAATTGAACCGCAGAACCGAAAAGCCCATCTGGTGAAAGGCATAGTGCAGGTTGTAGACAACCTTGTTGTTCATGGTGCCGCCGAACTGCGGGTGCGGGTGCAGCACGATCGCCAGCGGCGCGTCGCGGCGCGGCTGCGGGTGGTAGCGGCCTTCCAGCCTGCCTTCGGGTCCGGGAAAGATGACTTCGGGCATCGGGCGCCTTTTCTTCGGTCGAAGCCGCCCGAGATCGCGGGCGGTGCGAGACTTGACGCGGCACCACCAAGCAACCTAGAATAATTCTAAGTCATGGGATGCCACCTGTGGCGCGACGCAGTTACGCCGCGCCGCCGGATACGTCAATGTTTTTGCTGTTCGTTCGGGTGTGCCGGTTGGCGTCCCGCGCCGTGCCGCAGCGGGGATGCGCAGATGAAACTGTCCACCAAAGGCCGTTATGCGATGATCGCGCTGGTCGATCTGGC
Source organism: Paracoccaceae bacterium (assembly GCA_007121115.1). Classification (GTDB taxonomy): domain Bacteria; phylum Pseudomonadota; class Alphaproteobacteria; order Rhodobacterales; family Rhodobacteraceae; genus Rhabdonatronobacter. The sequence goes on from SKMI01000258.1 coordinate 17,308, forward strand.
GCTGGCGCCGCAGGGCAAGCTGGTTTCGCTGAACGAGATTGCGGCGCGGCAGAAGATGTCGCTGGCCTATCTGGAGCAGCTGTTCGTCAAGCTCCGCCGGGCCGGGCTGGTGGAAAGCGTGCGCGGTCCCGGCGGTGGGTATCGGCTGGCGCGCCCGGCCGAGGATGTGCGCGTGGCGCAGGTGCTGGAAGCCGTGGACGAGACCGTGAGCGCCCTGGAGAAGGGCGCGGGGGCACGCGGCGCGGTCTCGGGGTCGCGCGCGCAATCGCTCAGCAACCGGTTGTGGGAGGGGCTGTCGGCGCATGTCTACGTCTTCCTGCATCAGACGCGACTGTCGGATGTGGCGGGCAACGCGCTGAGCCCATGCCCCGCGGTGCCGTCGCTGTTCGAGATGGTGGACGAATGAGGATGGCGGCTTTTGGGGGCGCTGCCCCCGTCGCGCATTATGCGCGACTCCCCCAGGGTATTTTCGGCAAGATGAAGCAGGGGTGGTGATGGGGGCGCGGGTCTACATGGACTGGAACGCCACGGCGCCGCTGCGCCAGGAGGCGCGCGAAGCCATGGCGGCGGCGATGGATGTGGTGGGCAATCCGTCCTCGGTCCACGCCGAGGGGCGCGCGGCGAAGGCGCTGGTGGAGCGGGCGCGGGCGCAGGTGGCCGCCGCGCTTGGCGCCGACGGGGCGGATGTTGTGTTCACTTCGGGGGCCACCGAAGCGGCGGCGCTGGCGCTGGCGGGGCGCGGGCTGATGGGCGCGCCGGTCGAGCATGACGCGGTGCGCGCCTGGATCGACGCGGTGCTGGCGGTGGACCGGGCCGGGCAGGTGACGGTGCCGGATCCGGGGCGATCGGTATTGCAACTGGCCAATTCCGAAACCGGCGTGGTGCAGGCGGCGTTGCCCGAGGGGCTGGCGCTCAGCGATCTGAGCCAGGCTTTCGGCAAGCTGCCGGTGGCGTTCAACTGGCTGGGCTGTGAGGCCGCGTTGGTGGCGGCGCACAAGCTGGGTGGGCCGAAGGGTGTGGGCGCGCTGGTGCTGCGTCGTGGGCTGGACGTGGACGCGCAGATCCGTGGCGGCGGGCAGGAGCAGGGGCGCCGCGCGGGCACCGAGAACGTCATTGGCATCGCCGGCTTCGGGGCCGCGGCCGAGGCGGCGGCGCGCGAACTGGCGGATGGGGTCTGGGACGAGGTGGCCGAAATTAGAAATATTCTAGAAAAGGCTCTGGACGCGGCGGGGGGCATGACTATTTTAATCGGGAATTCAGGGCCGCGCCTGCCCAACACCCTGTGCTTCGCCGCTCCGGGCTGGAAGGCCGAGACACAGGTGATGGCAATGGACCTGGCAGGCTTTGCCATATCGGCGGGGTCGGCCTGTTCCTCGGGCAAGGTCCGGGCCAGCCCGGTACTGCGGGCGATGGGATATGACGAGGCTGTGGCGGCGTCCGCCGTCAGGGTCTCGTTGGGTCCGGGGGTGACGCGCACCGATGTGGAGCGCTTTGCCGATGTCTGGACCCGTGCGGCGCGGCGCCAGGCGGCGCGGATGATGCGAGAAGATGGGGCCGCGGCCCGATAGAGAGACCGGGCGCAGGTCTGGAAACAGGCGGGAGAAAGGGATGGCTGCTTTGGACACCACCACGAAAGTTCGCGACGAGGACGTGCGCGAGGGTGTGGACCGCGAGACGGTCGAGACCGTGCAATCCATGGCCGGCACCTACAAGCACGGCTGGGAAACCGATATCGAGATGGAGTTCGCGCCCAAGGGCCTGAACGAGGATATCGTGCGGCTGATCTCGGAGAAGAATGAGGAGCCCGAATGGCTTACCGAGTGGCGGCTGGACGCATACCGGCGCTGGCAGACGATGGAATCGCCTGACTGGGCGATGCTGGACATCCCGCCGATCGACTACCAGGAGCAGTATTACTACGCCAAGCCCAAGTCGATGGTGGAAAAGCCCAAGTCGTTGGACGAGGTGGACCCCAAGCTGCTGGAAACCTATGAGAAACTGGGCATCCCGCTGAAGGAGCAGATGATTCTGGCGGGCGTGGAAGGGGCCGAGGAAGCACCCGCCGAGGGGCGCAAGGTCGCCGTGGATGCGGTCTTCGATTCTGTCTCGCTGGGCACCACGTTCAAGGATGAACTGGCCAAGGCGGGGGTGATCTTCTGCTCAATCTCGGAGGCCGTGCGCGAGCATCCTGAGCTGGTGAAGAAATACCTCGGCTCGGTGGTGCCGCAGAATGACAACTATTTCGCGGCGCTGAACTCGGCAGTGTTCTCGGACGGTTCCTTCGTCTATGTGCCGCCGGGGGTGCGCTGCCCGATGGAGCTGTCCACCTATTTCCGCATCAACGCGGAAAACACCGGGCAGTTCGAGCGCACGCTGATTATCGCCGACAAGGGCAGCTATGTCAGCTACCTGGAAGGCTGCACCGCGCCAAAGCGGGACACGCATCAATTGCACGCCGCGGTGGTGGAGATCGTCGCGCTGGAAGATGCCGAGGTGAAGTATTCCACCGTCCAGAACTGGTATCCGGGCGATGAAAACGGGGTCGGCGGCATCTACAACTTCGTCACCAAGCGCGCCGACTGCCGCGAGGCGCGGGCCAAGGTGATGTGGACGCAGGTGGAGACCGGCAGCGCCGTGACCTGGAAGTATCCGTCCTGCATCCTGCGCGGGGACGACACCCAGGGCGAGTTCTATTCCATCGCCATCACCAACAATCACCAGCAGGCCGACACCGGCACCAAGATGATCCATCTGGGCAAGAATTCGAAAAGCCGGATCGTGTCCAAGGGGATCAGCGCAGGGTTCGCGCAAAACACTTACCGTGGCTTGGTAACGATGCACCCGAAGGCACTGAATTCGCGCAATTATACCCAGTGCGACAGCCTTCTGATCGGGGATCAGTGCGGGGCGCATACGGTGCCGTATATCGAGGTCAAGAACGCCTCCTCCCGCGTGGAGCACGAGGCGACGACTTCCAAGGTGGATGACGACCAGCTGTTCTATTGCCGCTCGCGCGGGATGGACGAGGAAGAGGCCGTGGCGTTGGTGGTCAACGGCTTCTGCCGCGAGGTGTTGCAGGAACTGCCGATGGAATTCGCCATGGAGGCGCAGGCGCTGGTGGCGATCAGCCTCGAGGGCTCGGTGGGGTGAAGCGCATCGATGGCATGCACCCCGGCAATCTGGAAATTGCCGAGGATGTGCATGTCAGCCGCGCAGCGATGATCGGCGGCGATCTGCTGGTGCGCGGCCCTGTGCGTGTCATCGTTGGCGGGATGGTCGGTGGCACGCCGATCGCGGATGGCAGCGACGTGTAACTGAATGGAATGGCGCAGCGCGTGGTGATATGGGGCACGGGCAGGACTTTCGGGCCCGGAATGCGCGAAGAGTGACCGAATGAGGAATACGAAAAATGCTGGAAATCAAGAACCTGCACGCTGAACTTGAAGAAGACTCCGAGGTGAAGATCCTCCATGGCGTGGACCTGGCCGTCAAGGCGGGCGAGGTGCACGCGATCATGGGGCCAAACGGGTCGGGCAAGTCGACGCTGGGCTATGTGCTTTCGGGGCGTGACGGCTACGAGGTCACCGAGGGCAGCGCCACGCTGGAAGGCGCGGACCTGCTGGACATGGAGCCCGAGGAGCGGGCCGCCGCCGGGCTGTTTCTGGCGTTCCAGTATCCGGTGGAGATCCCCGGCGTGGGCAACATGACCTTCATGCGCACGGCGGTAAACGCGCAGCGCAAGGCGCGCGGGCAGGAAGAGCTTTCGGCGGGTGACTTCCTGAAGCTGGTGCGCGCCAAGGCGAAGGACCTGAAGATCGAGCCCGAAATGCTGAAGCGCCCGGTCAATACGGGTTTTTCGGGCGGCGAGAAGAAGCGCAACGAAATTCTTCAGATGGCGCTGCTGGAGCCCAAGATGTGCGTGCTGGACGAGACCGATTCAGGGCTGGACGTGGACGCGATGAAGCTGGTCGCCGACGGCGTGAACGCGCTGCGCGATGAAGGCCGGGCGTTTTTGGTCATCACCCACTACCAGCGACTGCTGAACCACATCACACCGGACGTGGTCCATATCATGTCCGAGGGGCGGATCATCCGCACCGGCGGGCCGGAACTGGCGCTGGAGGTCGAGGAACAGGGCTACGGCCACATCCTGGAGGCGGTCTGATGGTCTTTCCGAGGCAGAAGCTGCTGGCCCAGAAGCGCGATGCCGCCGAAGCCCGGCTGGCACCGCTGTCCCTGCCGCAGGGGGGCAAGTGGATCACCGCGGCGCGCGAGAATGCTCGGGCAAGGCTGTCCGCCATGGGCCTGCCGGTGAAGCGCGATGAATACTGGAAATATACCGATCCCGCGACCCTGACGGCAGCAGAGGCGCCGGAGGCGGCGCTGTTCCAGACCGCCGACGAAGCGCCGCTCTTTGACGCGCAGGACCGGTTGAAGATCGTTTTCGTGGACGGGGTGTTTGACGCCGCTGCGTCCGACGATCTGGCGCTGGAGGGCGTGGAAATCGCGCTTCTGTCCGAGGCTGCGCAGTCTGACCTGCATTGGGCGCGCGACCTCTATGGCGCGCTTGAAGCGGATGGCCAGAAACCGGTGGAGCGCCCGTTGGCCACGTTCAACACCGCCCATGCCACCGAAGGCGTCCTGATCCGCGCCACCGGCAAGGCGGCGCGCCCGATTTCGCTGGTCTATCGTCGCCGGGATGCTGGGGCGGATGCGGTGCTGCACCATGTGGTCAAACTCGAACCCGGGGCCGAGTTGACGGTGCTGGAGGATGGCCCCGCCGCGGCGCGGTTCAACCAGGTGATGGAGGCAGATGTGGCCGACGGCGCCACGCTGCACCATGTCCGCGCCCAGGGGCGCGACCATGAACGCCGCACGGCGGCACATCTGTTTGCGCGGCTGGGCGAGGGCTCGGTCTTCAAGTCCTTCACCCTGACCGCCAACGGCGCCATGGTGCGCAACGAGGCGGTGATCCGTCTGAACGGCAAGGGCGGTGTGGCCCATATCGCCGGGACGACCGTGGGCGACGGCGCTTTCCACCATGACGACACGGTGTTCATCACCCATGCCGCGCCCGGCTGCGAAAGCCGTCAGGTGTTCAAGAAGGTGCTGCGCCACGGCGCCGTGGGGGTGTTCCAGGGCAAGATCCTGGTCGAGCAGCCCGCGCAACTGACCGATGGCTATCAGATCAGCCAGGCGCTGTTGCTGGACGAGAACGCGCAGTTCCTGGCCAAGCCCGAGCTGGAAATCTACGCCGATGACGTGAAGTGCAGCCACGGCTCCACCTCGGGCGAAATTGACCCCACGTCGCTCTTTTACCTGCGCGCGCGCGGCATCCCCGACGCCGAGGCGAAGCTCTTGCTGGTGCTGGCGTTTCTGGCCGAGGCGCTGGACGAGATCGAGGATCCGTCGCTTGCCGAGGATCTGCGCGAGCGGATCGAGAATTGGCTGCGGCGCCACGCGGACTAGGATCACGGGGAAAGGGGGTTGCCGCCCCCGTCCGGCCCCTGCAGGGGCCGGACACCCCCGCGGGTATTTCGGGCAAGATGAAGCGGGCGGGGCGCATCTGCGCTCCGCGTGTCATTGGAGCAGGCGAACGTGTCGATCACGTTGAGCATCGTGAGCAGTTACCGGCGCCCGCGGGACGTGTTCCGTGGGCTTCTGGCGCAGGGGCGGCGCGAGGATCGGGCGCTGATGTATCTCATGGTGAGTTGCCTGCTGCTTTTTGCGGCGCAATGGCCACGTCTGATGCGCGAGGCGGAGAGCGGCGGCGAGGTGCCGTTTCAGGCGCTGGTCGCGGGCGCGCTGTTCGGCTGGCTGTTCCTGGCACCGCTGTTCTTCTTTGCCGTGGCGGCGGTCTTGCATCTGATGCTGCGCGGGCTGCGCCGATCCAGCACCTGGCACGGGGCGCGGATGGTGCTGTTCTGGTCGCTGCTGGCGATCTCGCCCGCGATGCTGTTTCACGGGTTGCTGCTGGGCTATGCCGGGCCGGGGCCGGGTGCGACCGTGGTGGGGTTTGTGGTCCTTGGCGCTTTCCTCTACATACTCGCGCAGGGCTTGCGGGAACTGGCCGCAGGCGAGGCTGGTTGATATGGGCGCGACGATGAACCTGAACGCTGCTTTCCTGCGCGACAAGCTGCGCGAAACCCTTGCCGATCCGCAGGCGGCGGCGCGGTCGCTGATCGATCTGAACCCGCCGGTGGAGGGGCGCTGGCTGGGCCTTGCACTGGTCGCGGTGCTGAGTGCCTTCATGGGGCAGGTGGGCGTGCTGATGCTGGCCGCGGATCAGACCCCGCTGGCCGTGGGGGCCGGGGCCTCGGTGGTGGTGCAAGGCGTGTTGCTGGTGATCACCGTCTTTGCCGTCCACGGGGTGGGCCGGATGTTCGGTGGCACCGGGGAATTCCCGGACGCACTGCTGCTGGTAGCCTGGCTGCAGTTCCTGATGGTGGGGCTGCAGGCGGTGCAGTTGCTCTCGCTCCTGCTGATCCCGCCGCTGGCGGGCATGATCGGTATCCTGTCGATCGCGCTGTTCCTGTGGGTGCTGACGAATTTCGTTTCGGTCCTGCACGGGTTCGACAGTCTGGTACGGGTGTTCGGGATGATCATTGTCAGCTTCATGGCCATCGCCTTTCTGGTGGCCTTCGTGCTGGCGCTGCTGGGAGTTCAGGGACCGGGGGTGGCGGATGCTTGATGTGAACCGCATACGCGGGGATTTTCCGATCCTCAGCCGACAGGTGAACGGCAAGCCGTTGGTCTATCTGGACAATGGCGCCAGCGCGCAGAAGCCGCAGGTGGTGATCGACGCGGTCACCCGTGCCTATGCCGAGGAGTATTCAAACGTTCATCGCGGACTGCATTACCTGTCGAACCTTGCCACCGACAAGTACGAGGCCGTGCGCGGCACCATCGCGCGCTTCCTGGGCGCCCCGCACGAGGACGAGGTAATCTACACCACCGGCACCACGCAGGGCATCAATCTGGTCGCCTACGGCTGGGCCATGCCCCGGTTCGAGCCAGGCGACGAAGTGGTGCTGTCGATCATGGAGCATCACGCCAACATAGTGCCGTGGCATTTCCTGCGCGAGCGCCAGGGTGCGGTGCTGAAATGGGTGGATGTGGATGCTACCGGCGCGTTGGACCCGCAGGCTGTGATCGATGCGATCGGGCCGCGCACCAAGCTGGTGGCGATCACGCATATGTCCAACGTGCTGGGTACGGTGGTGGATGTGGCCGCCATCTGCGAAGGCGCGCGCGCCAAAGGCGTGCCGGTGCTGGTGGACGGCAGCCAGGCCGCCGTGCACATGCCGGTGAACGTGGCCGGTCTGG
>SKMI01000105.1 GCA_007121115.1 Paracoccaceae bacterium
TTCTGCACGTCGATTTCCACCCCCGCCACGCCAAGCCCGCGCAGATAGTCGAAGCCCGCCATGGTGTTTTCCGGCAGCACGCCGCGCGCGCCCCGGTGCCCATAGATGCGCGGCGGCCCGTCGCCGCGGCGCAGCCGTACCGTTCCCGCGACTTCCGCAGCTTCAGGCGACACGCTGGCCACTTTCCAGATCGAACGGATGCAGGGCGCTGCGCTTGATGCTGAAGGTCATTTCCTGACCTTCAGCGACGTCGGGGACCTGCCCCAGCCGGACGACCACGTTCCTGTCGAAGCCTTCGAACCGCATGTGCAGATGACTTTCCGCGCCCGCCGGTTCCAGCAGTAGAAGCTGGCCGGAAAGCTGCAGATCGCCTTCGCCCGGCTGGTCGGTCGAGAAATCCTCGGGGCGGATGCCGATCAGGTCGGCCTTGGACGGCACATGCGCCAGCCCGTCGGCCTCGACCTTTTCGCGCATGAAATCGGCGGGCAGCATGTTCATCGCCGGAGAGCCGATGAACCCGGCCACAAAGGTGGTTTCCGGGCGCGAATAGAGGTCCATCGGTGTGCCCACCTGTTCGATCACGCCCCCGTTCAGCACCACCAGCCGGTCGGCCATGGTCATCGCCTCCAGCTGGTCATGGGTCACGTAGAGCGAGGTGGTCCTCAGCCGCCGCTGCAACTGCCGGATTTCCACCCGCATCTGCACGCGGAGTTTCGCGTCCAGGTTCGACAGCGGCTCGTCGAACAGGAAGGCCGCGGGTTCGCGCACCAGCGCGCGGCCCATGGCGACCCGCTGGCGCTGGCCGCCCGAAAGCTGGCGCGGCTTGCGGTCCAGGAACTGCGCGATTTCCAGCATGGTGGCGGCCTCGCGCACGCGGCGGTCGATCTCGGCCTTCTTGAAGCCGCGGTTCTTCAGCCCGTAGGCGAGGTTGTTGAACACCGTCATGTGCGGGTAAAGCGCGTAGTTCTGGAACACCATGGCGATGTCGCGCTCCGCTGGTTCCAGCTTGTTCACCACCCGCTCGCCGATCTTGAGCGTGCCGTCGGTGATGGTTTCCAGCCCCGCGACCATGCGCAGGAGCGTGGACTTGCCGCAGCCCGAAGGCCCGACCAGCACGATCATCTCGCCGTCCGCGATATCGAGGTTCACGTTCGAAACCGCCTTCACGCCGCCGGTATAGACCTTGCACAGGTTGTCCATGTGGATCGTGGCCATGGGTTATTTCTCCGTCTCGGTCAGGCCCTTCACGAACAGGCGCTGCATGAACAGGATGACAAGCACCGGGGGCAGGGCGGCCAGCACCACGGTGGCCATGACCAGATGCCACAAGGGTTCGCTGTCGCCTCCGGTCACCATGCGCTGGATGCCCATGACGATAGTGTAATAGTCTGGGTCGGTGGTGATCAGCAGCGGCCAGAGATACTGGTTCCAGCCATAGATGAACATGATCACGAAGAGCGCCGCGATATTGGTGATGGAAAGCGGCAGCAGGATGTCCTTGAAGAACTTCATCGGCCCGGCACCGTCCACGCGGGCGGCCTCCATCAATTCCTCGGGCACGGTCATGAAGAACTGCCGGAACAGGAAGGTCGCGGTGGCCGAAGCGATGAGCGGGATCGACAGGCCCGCGAAGCTGTTCAGCATCCCGAAATCGGCCACCACCTGAAAGGTCGGCACGATCCGCACCTCGACCGGCAGCATCAGCGTCAGGAAGATGATCCAGAAGAAGAAGATGCGGAACGGAAAGCGGAAATAGACGATGGCAAAGGCCGACAGGATGGAGATCGACAGCTTGCCGATGGTGATCGCCATGGCCATGACGAAGCTGTTCCACATCATGCCCCCGATGGGCGGCGTGCCCGCGCGCGAGCGCCCTTCGGTGATGGCGGTTGTGTAGTTCTCCCAGGCGTGGGTGCCGGGCCAGAGCGGCATCACGCCCCGCACAAAGGTGCCCGGCGGATGGGTGGAGGCGATGATCGCCACATAGACCGGAAAGACGATGATGGCGACGCCCAGGATCAGGACGACATGGGCGAAGAAGTTGCCCCAGCGATTGTTTTCGACCATGGCCCTGCCCCCTCAGTAATTCACGCGCCGCTCGATATAGCGGAACTGGATGACGGTCAGGACGATGACGATCGCCATCAGCACCACCGACTGCGCCGCCGAAGACCCGAAATTCAGGTTCACGAAGCCGTCGCGATAGACCTTGTAGACTAGGATGTTGGTCGCCTGCGCCGGACCGCCCTCGGTAGTGGCATGGATCACGCCGAAGGTGTCGAACATCGCGTAGACGATGTTGATGACCATCAGGAAGAAGGTGATCGGCGACAGGAGTGGGAAGACGATGGTCCAGAAGCGTTTCATCCGGCCGGCGCCGTCGATGGCCGCGGCCTCGATGAGCGAATGCGGGATGGATTGCAATCCGGCCAGAAAGAACAGGAAGTTGTAACTGATCTGTCGCCAGGCCGAGGCGATGATGACCATGATCATGGCGTCATTGCTGTCGCGCCGGTGGTTCCAGTCATAGCCCACCATGTCCAGCATGTAGGGCATGATGCCGATGGAGGGGTTGAAGATGAACCACCACAGCACGCCCGCGATCGCGGGCGCGATGGCGTATGGCCAGACCAGAAAGGTGGTGTAGCTGTCGCGCGAGTGGATCATGCGGTTGACCATCACCGCGAGCAGCAGCGCCACCGACATGGACAGAAGCGTGGTGCCGACGGCGAAGACCGCGGTGACCTTCAGCGAATTCAGATAGAGCGGATCGGCGAAGATCGCCCTGAAATTATCAAACCAGACAAAGGTGTCGGGCCGGATACCGAACGCGTCGCCCTGCCGGTAGACCGATTGCCGGAGCGCCTGAAACGAAGGCCAGATGAAGAAGATCAGGGTGATGATCACCTGCGGGGCCAGCAGCGCATAGGGCAGCCAGCTGCCGGTGAAGGTCATGCGTTTGGTCTGCATCGGTCCAGTCCGCGCAAGGGAAAACTGCCCGCCCCCGTTTCCGGGGGCGGGCAGCAAGGGTTGGCCTCAGTTCATGGACGCTTCGAACTCGCGCAGCAGCGCGTTGCCGCGGCGCACCGCGTCATCGGCGCCTTCCTGGCCGGTCTTGGAGCCCGCCATCACCGCTTCCATCTCTTCCGAGATGATGTCGCGGATCTGGACGAAGTTGCCGAAGCGCAGTCCGCTGGAGTTCTCGGTCGGCGGGTTCAGCGTCATCTGCCGGATCGAGGTGTCGGCGCCGGGGTTCTCGTCGTAATACCCCTGCTCGGCCGTCAGGTCATAGGACGCCTGGGTGATCGGCAGATAGCCGGTGTCCTGGTGCCACTGCGCCTGAACCTCGGGCTGCGACAGGAACTCGAAGAAGGCCGCGACGGCGGCGTATTCCTCGTCCGTGTGCCCGGTCAGGACCCAGAGCGTGGCGCCGCCGATGATTGTGTTCTGCGGCGCGCCCTCGACATCGTCATAGTAGGGCTGGAAGCCGTAGCCGACCTCGAACTCCGAGTTCGCCAGCACCCCGGCGCGGCTGGCCGAAGAGCCGAAGACGAAGCCGCATTCCTCGGCATAGAAGGCCGGGAAGGCATCCGGGCCAGGCCCGGGACCGCCCCAGCGGAACACGTTGTCATCCTGCCAGGCGGCCAGGTTGTCCCAGTGCCGCGCGACCGTTTCGTTGTTGAACACGAATTCGGTGTCGAACCCTTCGAACCCGTTCGCGCGGGTGCCCAGCGGGATGTTGTGCCAGGCACTGAAGTTTTCCAGCATCACCCAGGACGGCCACGAGGTGGTGAACCCGCAGGGTGCGGCGCCCGATTCGACGATCTGGCGCGCGGCGGCCTCGGCCTCGGCCCAGGTGGCGGGCGGCGTCTCCGGGTCCAGCCCGGCGGCTTCGAACACGTCCTTGTTGTAATACATGATCGGTGTGGACGAGTTGAACGGGAAGGACAGCATGTTGCCGTCCGGGTCAGTGTAGTAGCTGACCACTGTGTCCAGATAGGCGTCCGGGTCGAACATCACATCGTTGTCCGCCATCAGCTGGTAGATCGGATAGATCGCGCCCTCGGCGGCCATCATGGTGCCGGTGCCGACCTCGAACACCTGCAGGATGTGCGGCTGCTGGTTGGCCCGGAACGCGGCGATGGCGCCGGTCATCGTCTCGGTATAGGTGCCGCGATAGCTGGGCACTACGCGATACTGGTCCTGGCTTTCGTTGAACGCCTCGGCCACGCCTTCCAGCAGTTCGCCCAGCTCGCCGCCCATGGCGTGCCACCAGTTGACCGACACTTCGGCATGGGCCCAGACCGGCGTCAGGGCCGTCGTGGCAGCCAGTGCGGCGCCAAAAACTCGCTTCTTCATGATATCCTCCCTTTCAAGGGGATCGGTTGACAACCATTCTCCACGACGCCCCGCAGCGGGGCGCCGCTCCCCGAACGCCTACGCTGGCACTGTAACAGTTATAAGACAAGTGAATTTTTTCGACTTTATTCATAACAACATGCTATAGACACGGCAGATCAACAGCATAGCATGCCGCCATGAGCACGCCCCTGCGCCCGCGCCAACTCGAAGCCCTGCACGCCGTTGTCGCCCACGGGTCGATGACGCGGGCCTCGCAGCACCTCAACATCTCGCAACCGGCGGTGAGTCGCCTGCTGGCCGATCTTTCGGCGGATCTGGGCTTTGCGCTTTTCGAACGCCGCGACGGCCAGCTTGCCCCCACGCCCGAGGCCCGCGCGCTCCTACCCGATATCCGGCGGCTGATGGAGCTGCTGGAGCGGATTTCGGAAACCAGCCGCAACCTGACCGAACGGCGGGCGGGCACGCTGCGAATCGCCTGCCTGCCGGGATTCGCCGTCAGTCATCTGCCGCAGGTGCTGGCCGGGTTCCTGCGCGAACGCCCGGGCGTGCGCGCCACCATCGAACCGGATCGCCCGGACCGGATCCTGGAATGGATGGTGGGCGAACAGTTCGATCTGGGCATCACCGACGGGTTCGAATTCACCGGCCACCCGGCGGTGGAGCACGAGGCGATCGACCTGCGCACGGTCTGCGTCTTCCCCCAGGCCAGCCCGCTTGCCGGGCTGCAAACCGTAACCCCCGGCGATCTGGCGGATGCCCAACTGATCCACACGCGGCGGACCACCCCCTACTTCCGCGAGGTCGAGGCGGCGTTCAATGCCCGCAGCGTGGCCATGCCGTCGTTCATCGAGGCGCGCCAGTTCACCACCGCCTGCGAACTGGTCTGCGCCGGGGTCGGTGTGGCGATCATCAGCGAACTGGATGCGGTGAAATACACCGGGCGCGGGCTGGCGTTCCGCCCGTTCCGCCCCGCGGTGGCGCACCGGCTGGCACTGGTCCGCCCGGTGCACAAGCAGGCGTCGCTGCTGACGCTGGATTTCATGGAAACCTTCGTCGACAGCCTGCGGCCCTACGTCATGGCGTCAGAGCGCCGCTGAAACCGCGCCCGGCCCTGCACCGCAGGGCGCTCCCCCGTCACCCCCGCGCGCGTCGTCCGCCCCGGCGCCCGCCGGTGCTGGCCGTGGCGGCGCGCGAGGCGTCGGCGAAGCTTGCGCCTTCCTTCACCGCGTCCAGCACCTTGGCCATGCGGATCCAGGCGCCGCCGTTGGCATCGTGGTTCATCAGCAGGTTGGCGGCGCGGATCGCCTCCATTTCCACCGCGCGGACGGGGTTCATGATCGCGCTGGTCATGCCCGCGCCGATGGCCATGGGCAGGAAGGCCGCGTTCACGCCGTGCCGGTTCGGCAGGCCGAAGCTGATGTTCGACGCCCCGCAGGTGGTGTTCACGCCCAGTTCGGCGCGGAGCCGCCGCACCAGCGCGAACACCTGCTGCCCGGCGCTGGCCATGGCGCCCACCGGCATCACCAGCGGGTCCACAACGATGTCATGCGCAGGGATCCCGAAATCGGCGGCGCGTTCGACGATCTTCTTCGCCACCTCGAAGCGCACGTCGGGGTCTTCGGAAATGCCGGTGTCGTCGTTGGAAATGGCGACCACGGGGACGTTGTATTTCTTGACCAGCGGCAGGATCGCCTCCAGCCGGTCCTCCTCGCCGGTGACCGAGTTCAGGAGCGGCCGCCCGCTGGTCGCGGCCAGCCCCGCCTCCAGCGCCGCCGGGACCGAACTGTCGATGCATAGGGGCACATCCACCAGCCCCTGCACCAGTTCGATCATCTTGGTCATCAGCGGTGGTTCGGTCTCGTTCGGGTTCGGGTTGGAGTTGTAGACCACGCCCGCGTTCACATCGAGCACCATGGCCCCGCAGGCGACCTGCTCCAGCGCGTCCTTTTCGACGGTCGAGAAATCCCCGGCCTCCAGTTCGGCGGCCAGTTTCTTGCGCCCGGTGGGGTTGATGCGTTCCCCGATCACGCAGAAGGGTTCATCGAACCCGATGACAACGGTCCTGGTGGCGGATTCGACGACGGTGCGGGTCATGTCTGGCCTGATTTTCTGCGTGTGGTGGGTCGTTAGGCGTTGGCGGGGCGGGTGGCATCGCCGCCCTGGGCGATGGCCCAGTCGGCGTTGGTGCGGATGCCGCCGAGGGGGAAGAAATGCACCCGCTCCACCGCAAAATCCGGATGCGCGGCCTTGTGCCGGGCCAGATCGCGGACGAGGTCGGTGGGCTCGAACGGCAGCAGCAGCTTTGTCACATCCTTGGCGCGCTTCTGCAGCACCTTCATCGAGGGGCCGACCCCGCAGGCCACGGCGAAGCGGATCAGCGTCTGCAGCTTCGCCGGTCCCGCCACGCCGATATGCACCGGCAGGTCGATGCCCTCGGCGCGCAGCCGGTCGGTCCAGGCGATGATCGGCGCGGCCTCGAAGGCGAACTGGGTGACGATCGCCATGGGCACGCCGCTTTCGCGTGCGAAGGTCGCCTTCTGGCGCAGCGCCTCCATCACCACCCGCTCGCCGCCCTTGGGATCGATGTCGCGGTTGCCCTCGGGGTGGCCGGCCACGTGCAGGCGCTCGAACCCGTCGAACAGCCCGGTTTCGGCCAGTTGCAGGGCGTTGTCATAGTCGCCATGCGGCGTGCTGACACCGCCGCCCAGCAGCAGCGCCTGTTTCACATCGGCTTCGCCCCGGTAGCGCGCCACCCAGTCGGCCAGCATGGCGCGGCCGGTGATGATGCGGGCGGGGAAGTGCGGCATCGGCTCCATCCCCTCGGCGCGCAGGCGCGCGGCGGTGGCGACCATGTCGGCGATAGGCGTGCCCTCGATATGCGCGATGTAGACGCGGGTGCCCGCAGGCAGCAGGTCGCGGAAATCGGCGACCTTTTCGGCGGTGCGGGGCATCACCTCGATGGAATAGCCCTGCAGCAGTGCCGCCACCTCGGGCGAAGCCGGCGCGCCAACCTGCGGCGACGGGGTGCGGCGGAAATTCAGCAGCGCCATGGCTCTCTCCCAGATGTGCCTCATGCCTGCCTTTCGCGCAGAGAGGGGTGGTTTCCGTGCGCCCTCATACGCCCGGCCACGCGGGGCTGAGGGCGTTTTCGCGACATTTCCGCCCCCGCCTGCGACAGTGGCGCCGATATCGCCGAATGGCGTGCCGTAGCGGCCACAGGGGCGCGCGCGGCAAAGAAAACGCCCCCGACCGCGCTGGGCCGGGGGCGCCTGATACCGTGGTGCGCGCGCTCAGAAGCGGAAGGCCGCGCCGACGCGAACTTCATGCGTGCGCAGGCGGCTTTCAGGTCCCCGGGGCACCGTACGCTCTACGGAAAACTCTTCCATCATTCCGCCGTTCCCGAAGGAGGTCGTGCCGAAGTCCGTGAAGCGATATTCGCCGCGGATCGTCCAGCCGCCTTCCAGCGCCTGCTCCACGCCCGCGCCAATGGTCCAGCCGGTGCGCGTTTCCGAGAACTCGTCGAACCCGTCAGTTGCGGTATACCGCCCCATGGCCACACCGGCGGTGCCATAGATCAGCGTGCGGTCCAGTGCATACCCGGCACGCCCCCGCAGCGAGCCGGAGGTGCGCAGGCGCGTTTCCCACTGCGATGCGACGTCCGTTAGCATCGCATCACCATTATTCACTCTATTCATGGACGGTGAGCCCGTTCCGGTCACGCGGTTGTATCCCAGATCACCCTCGACCCCGAGGACGACGTTGTTGTCCAGCTGGAAGTTGTAGCCTGCGAACCCGAACACCCCGGCGCCGGAGCCATCGGCATTGAAGGTCGGGTTCAGGGAAACCCGGTCGCGCGTGTTTGTCATGCCCACGCCCAGGCCGGCATAGGCGCCTGTCCAGTTAAAGACCGGGGTAAAGTCCCGGGCCTCGGCCGGAGCGGTTTCGATCTGCGGCTCAACCACCGGCTCGGCAAACTTGTCGGCGCTCGCGGCGCCCGCGCTCAGCGCCAGGATTGAAA
>SKMI01000248.1 GCA_007121115.1 Paracoccaceae bacterium
AGGGCGGCGCCACGCTGACCCCCGCAGGCCGCCTGCCCCGGCTGATCCCCGGCGCGCGGCTCGCCCTGCGCGACTGCGCCGCCCACTGGTTGGCGTTGCCCACCGACCGGGCCGCGTGGGCGCGGCTGTCGCGGCTGCTGAGTCTGGGCAAGATGCGCGCGGCCAAGGGCGATTGCGACATTGCGCTGGCGGACCTGCTGGAGCATGGCGCGGGGCTGATCCTGATCGGCCTGCCTGCCGCAGAACCCGCAGACGCTCCCGAAGACGTTGCCGCCCGCACCCTTGCCGCGCGCTTTCCCGGCAATGTCTTCCTGGGCGCCGCGCCGCGCTATGACGGGCGCGACCGGGCGCGCTTCGCCGCCCGTGCGGTGCAGGCGCAGCGACTGGGCCTGCCCATGGTGGCCTGCGGCGATGTGCTCATGCACCATGCGCGGCGCCGCCGCCTGGCCGATGTGCTGACTTGCCTGCGCGAAGGCTGCACCATCGACACCATCGGCACCCGGGCGCTGCCCAACGCCGAACGCCGCCTGCGCAGCCCGGCCGAGATGGCGCGGCTCTTCGCCGAGCATCCCGCCGCGCTCCGCCGCACGCTGGAGATCGCCGACCGCTGCGGCTTCGCCCTCGATGACCTGAGCTACGAATACCCCGACGAGATCACCGACGGCGAGGCCCCGCAGGCGCGGCTGGAGCGGCTGACCCATGCCGGGCTGTGGCGCCGCTTCCCGCGCGGCATCCCGCCCGAGATCGCCAAGAAGACCGCCAAGGAGTTGCGCATCGTCGCCGCCCTGGGCTTCGCCGCCTATTTCCTGACCGTGCATGACATCGTGGCCTTTGCGCGCGGGCGCGGGATCCTGTGCCAGGGGCGCGGCTCGGCCGCGAATTCAGTGATCTGCTACGCGCTGGGCATCACCGAGGTGGCGCCGGACACCATTTCCATGGTCTTCGAGCGTTTCATGTCCGAAGCGCGCGGCGAGCCCCCCGATATCGACGTGGATTTCGAACACGAACGGCGCGAGGAGGTGATCCAGCATATCTATGACCGCTATGGCCGCCACCGCGCCGGGCTGACCGCCACCGTCATCCATTTCCGTACCCGCGCGGCCATCCGCGAGGTCGGCAAGGTCATGGGCCTGTCGGCGGATGTGCTGGGCGCCATGGCGGGGCTGCAATGGGGCTGGTCTGCCGCCCCCCCCGCCCCGGAACAGTTGCGCGAGATCGGGCTGGACCCCAGCGACCGGCGGCTGATGCAGACCATGGCGCTGATCGCCGAGATCATCGGCTTTCCGCGGCATCTCTCGCAGCATGTCGGCGGCTTTGTCATCACCCGCGGGCGGCTGGACGAGTTGTGCCCCATCGGCAATGCGGCGATGGAGGGGCGCAGCGTCATCGAATGGGACAAGGATGACATCGCCGCGCTGGGGATATTGAAGGTGGATGTGCTGGCGCTGGGCATGCTGACCTGCCTGCGCAAGGGTTTCGATCTGATCGCGCAGCACGAAGGGGTGGCGTTCACGCTGGAGAACCTGCCCCGCGAATGCCCGCAGGTCTATGACATGTTGTGTGTGGCCGATGCCATCGGTGTGTTTCAGGTGGAATCCCGCGCGCAGATGAACTTCCTGCCCCGGATGCGGCCGCGCTGCCTCTATGACCTGGTGATCGAGGTGGCGATCGTCCGCCCCGGCCCCATCCAGGGCGGCATGGTGCACCCCTATATCCGCCGCCGCCAGGGCAAGGAGGCGGTGCACCTGCCCTCGGCCGAGTTGCGCGGGGTGCTGGAGCGCACCCTGGGCGTGCCGCTGTTTCAGGAACAGGCCATGCAGATCGCCGTGGTGGCGGCAGGCTTCACCCCCGAGGAAGCCGACCGCCTGCGCCGGTCGCTCGCCACCTTCAAGCGCATGGGCACCATCGGCAGCTTCCGGGACCGCTTCATCGGCGGCATGCTGGCGCGCGGCTATGACGCCGATTTCGCCGCCGCCTGTTTCGCGCAGATCGAGGGGTTTGGCGAATACGGCTTCCCGGAATCCCACGCCGCAAGCTTCGCGCTGCTGGTCTACGCCTCGGCCTACCTCAAGCGCCACCACCCCGCGGCATTTGCCTGTGCGCTGCTGAACGCGCAGCCCATGGGCTTCTACGCCCCCGCGCAGATCGTCCGCGATGCGCGCGAGCACGGGGTGGAGGTGCGGCCGGTCTGCGTGAATGCCTCGGCCTGGGACTGCACGCTGGAGTCCCGCGCCGACGGGCGGCTGGCGCTGCGGCTGGGGTTTCGGCAGATCAAGGGGTTGAAGGCCGAGGATGCCGACTGGATCGTCGCCGCGCGGGCCAACGGCTATCCGGATGTGGAAAGCCTGTGGCGGCGGGCGGGGGTGCCGGTGGCCGCGCTTGAGCGGTTGGCCGAGGGCGATGGTTTCGCCGGGCTGGGCCTGACCCGGCGCGCGGCGCTTTGGGCGGTGCGCGCGCTGCGGGCGCCCAAACCCCTGCCGCTGTTTTCGGGCATCGACGGCGAGGGGATCGCCGAGCCCGGCGTGACGCTCCCGGACATGACGCTGGGCGAGGCGGTGGTGGAGGATTACCTGGCACTGCGCCTGTCCCTGCGCGCGCACCCCGTGGAACTGCTGCGCCCGGGGATCGCCGGGCTGCTGCCTGCAGCGGGACTGACGCAGGCGCGCGGGCGGGTCAGCGTCTGTGGACTGGTCATCACCCGGCAGCGGCCCGGCACCGCCTCGGGCGTGATCTTCGTCACGCTGGAGGATGAAACCGGCGTGGCCAATGTGGTCGTCTGGCCCAAGGTCTACGCGCGCTTCCGGCGCGCGGTGATCGGCGGGCGGCTGCTGCGCGTGACGGGCAAGGTGCAGCGCGAGGGGCAGGTGATCCACCTGATCGCGGAAGATGTGGCGGACCTGTCCGCGCATCTGTCGGCGCTGGGTCAGGGCGGGCTGATCGACCCCACCGAAGGCCGCGCCGACGAGACCCGCCGCCCGGTTCCCACCCGCCAGCCCCGCAGCGCCCGCCACCCGCGCGATCAGGCCAAGGTGCTGTTCCCCAGCCGGGATTTTCATTGAGGCGGCGGGGGCCGCGCGCCCCTCAGCGGTATTCGATCAGCTCCGGCCTGCGCCCGCGCAGGCGGCGGGCATGCCATGTCAGCATCCCTTGCAGGTTGGCAAATTTTGACAGGGTCAGCAGGGCCGCCCCCTGCAGCGCGTGGCGGGTCGAAAACCCTTCGCCCCGCAGCCGCCAGGCGTTGCGCGTGATGGAGGCCGCGTAGAGCGCCAGAACCGCCAGAACGGCCATGGGGGCGGCCAGAAGTGCGCCCAGCGCCACCAGCGGCAGAAACCCGGCCCAAAGCCACGCCCGCAACCGCTCGGCCCGCCAGGCCCCGGTGAGCGCGCCGACCTGTGCGAACGAATGCCCCGCCCGCACCGCGCGGCGCCAGAACGCACCCAGCCGGTGCATGTTCAGGTCGTGGGTGGCCATGCCCTGCGGGACCGGCGCCACCTGCCAGCCTGCCGTGCGCAAACGGTCGCAGAACTCGCCCTCCTCGCCCGCGATCAGATCGTCACGGAACCCGCCCGCCGCCATCAGCGGTGCATAGCGGCCCAGGAAGACGCCGGTGAAGCTGTCGCCGCGCGCCACCACCGTCGCCCATTCGTGGTCCTGCATCCGGTTGTAGACCGTGGCCTCCGGCGCTTCCTCGCGCACGCGGCCAAACACCGCCGCCAGGTCCGCGCGCGCCTCCAGCGCCGCCCGCCCTGCGCCGATCCATCCGGGCACCAGCACGCAGTCGCCATCGACCAGCTGTACGAACGCGGGCGGATCGTCGGCCAGCGCCCGCAGCCCTGCGTTGCGCGCCCGCGCCGCGCTCAGCGGCGGGTCCAGCGCCACCACCGCATCCGCGCCCGCCGCGCGCGCCACCGCCACGCTGTCATCCGACGACGCGCTGTCCACATAGACCACGCGGCGCACATCGGCGCGCAGGGCGGCAATGGCCGCGCCCAGACTCGCGCCCTCGTTCCGGCCGATCACCACCGCGTCCGTTTCGCCCTGCATCCGCCCTCCTGCCGCTTGCCCATAGCACGGATCACGCGCAAACGCGGCGCCCTCTGGGCAAACCTTCGGTTTTATGCTGCAGTATGCCTGCAAGCGGCAAGCAAGGACGGCGCGCATGACCCGTGCACAGATCATCGGCTGGGCCCATACCCGCTTCGGGCGGGCCGAGGCGCCGGACACCGAATCACTCATGGCCGAGGCGCTGCCGCAGGCGCTGGCGCACGCCGGGCTGGGGGCCGAGAATGTGGACGGCCTCTTCGTCGGCGTCTTCAACAACGGGTTTTCGCAGCAGGACTTTCAGGCCGCGCTGGTCGCCATGGGCGAGGATCGGCTGCGCCACACCCCTGCCGTGCGGTTCGAGAACGCCTGCGCCACCGGCTCGGCGGCGCTTTACGGGGCGCTGGATTTTCTGGAAGCCGGGCGCGGGCAGGTGGCCGTGGTGCTGGGCGCCGAGAAGATGACCGCCACCCCCACCGCGCAGGTGGGCGACATCCTGCTGGGTGCGAGTTACGTGGCCGAGGAAGCGGCGGTCGAGGGTGGGTTCGCGGGCCTCTTCGGGCAGATCGCGCAAAGCTATTTCCAGCGCCACGGTGACCAGTCCGAGGCCCTGGCGATGATCGCCGCCAAGAACCACCGCAACGGCATGGCCAACCCCTATGCCCACATGCGCAAGGATTTCGGCGTCGATTTCTGCAACACGCCGTCCGAGAAGAACCCCCGCGTCGCCGGGCCGCTGCGGCGCACGGACTGCTCGCTGATCTCGGACGGCGCGGCGGTGCTGGTGCTGGCGGCGCCCGAGGCCGCGGCGGGCGCCCCCCGCGCCGTCGGTTTCCGCGCGCGGGTTCAGGCGAACGACATTCTGGCCATCTCGCGCCGCGATGTGCTGGCCTTCGAGGGCGCGCGCCGCGCCTGGGCGGGGGCGCTGGGGCAGGCGGGGATGACGCTGGATGACCTGGCACTGGTGGAGACGCATGACTGTTTCACCATCGCCGAATTGCTGGAATACGAGGCCATGGGCCTGACCGCCCCCGGCGAGGGCGCGCGGGCCATCCGCGAGGGCACGGTAGCGCGTGACGGACGGCTGCCCGTGAACCCCTCGGGCGGGCTGAAGTCCAAGGGCCACCCCATCGGCGCCACCGGGGTCTCCATGCACGTCATGGCGGCGATGCAGGTCGCGGGCGAAGCGGGCGACATGCAGATCCCCGGCGCCACCACTGCGGGCGTGTTCAACATGGGCGGCGTGGCCGTGGCCAATTACTGCTCCATCGTGGAGCGCGTGGCATGAGCGTGGCGCCGGTCAGCACGCGGGTGATGAACCTCGCCTCGCTTCTGACCCAGACCGCGCGGCGGCTGGGCCCCGAACTGGCGCTGGTCTGGGGCGAGGCGCGGTTCAACTGGGCGCAGATGGAGGCCCGCGCCTGTGCCGCCGCCGCTGCGCTGCAGGGGCTGGGCGTGGTCAAGGGCGACCGTGTGCTGGTGCATTCGTCCAACAACACCCAGATGATCGAGGCGATGTTCGCCTGCTGGCGGCTGGGCGCGGTCTGGGTGCCTGCGAATTTCAGGCTGGCGCCTGCGGAACTGGCGGGGCTGGCCGAGACTGCGGGGCCAAAGGCGTTGCTGGTCCACGCGGGGTTCCCCGAGCACGCGACGGCCTGCGCCGGTATGATGGAGATGACCATCACCATCGAAGGCGGCGATAATGACTACGACGCGCTGGTGGCCGCGCATATGGGGCAGGTGCCCGAGGCCGTCGCCGTGGACCGCGATGATCCGGCCTGGTTCTTCTTCACCTCGGGCACCACGGGGCGGCCAAAGGCGGCGGTGCTGACCCATGGGCAGATGGCCTTTGTCATCACCAATTTCATGTGCGACCTGATGCCGGACAGCGGGCCTCAGGATGCCTCGCTCGTCGTCGCGCCCCTGTCGCATGGGGCAGGCGTGCATCTGCTGGGGCAGGTGGCCAAGGGGGTGAAGACCGTACTGCCGCCGGGCACCGGGTTCGACCCGGGCGTGATCTGGCAACTGGTGCAGGACTGGCGCATCACCAACGCCTTCACCGTGCCGACCATCGTCAAGCGGCTGGTCGAACATCCGGCGGTGGATACGGTGGACCATTCCTCGCTGCGTTATGTCATCTACGCAGGCGCGCCAATGTACCGCGCCGACCAGATCCGCGCGCTGGAGAAGCTCGGCCCCGTGCTGGTGCAGTATTTCGGGTTGGGCGAGGTGACGGGCAACATCACCGTCCTGCCCCCCGTGCACCATTCCACCGACGATGCGCAGATGCGGCTGGGCACCTGCGGTTTCGCCCGCACCGGGATGGAGGTGCAGGTGCAGGACGAAAACGGCCGCGCGCTGGGGCCGGGTGAGACGGGCGAAATCTGTGTGATCGGTCCCGCCGTTTTCGCGGGTTACCACGACAACCCCGAGGCCAACGCCAAATCCTTCCGCAACGGCTGGTTCCGCACCGGCGATCTGGGCCACATGGACGCCGAGGGGTTTGTCTATCTGACCGGGCGGGCGTCGGACATGTTCATCTCGGGCGGCTCCAACATCTACCCGCGCGAGATCGAGGAAGTGATCCTGCGCGTCCCCGGCGTGTCGGAATGCGCCGTCCTGGGCGTGCCGGATGCCGACTGGGGCGAGGTGGGGCTGGCCGTGGTGGTCCCCGAAGCGGGCGTGACCGTGGCGCCGGGCGCGGTGCGCACCGCCATCGCCCCGCAGCTTGCCCGCTACAAGCTGCCCAAGACGGTGGTGGTATGGGAGGAATTGCCGAAATCCGGCTATGGCAAGATCACCAGGAAACTGATCCGCGCCGAACTCGAACGGCGCGGGCAATGGCCCGGCACTGGCCCGGCATCGGGAGCACCCCATGATCCGAACGCTTGAACACCCCGGCCCGGCCGCGCCGGAGCGGATCGCCGCGCTTCCCTGCGCGGCGATCCCGCTGGAACTGCCCCTGTCCGCTGGCATGCCGCTCCTGGAAACGCTGTCGCGGGCGGCAGAAGCGGCGGGCGTCAGCGCTGCCTGGCTGGAACTGGCGGACGCGCCCATGGCGCGGCTGGACTATCTGCGCCCCGGCCCCGACCGCTCGGGCGTGCACGCGGCCTGGTATGACGGGCCGCACAAGGCGGACGGGGCATCGCTGATCCAGCTGGGGCTGCATCTTGGCCGCCGCGACGGGGCGCCGTGGCTGCACGGGCACGGTCTCTGGGCCGGGTCGCGCGGGATCGGCGGCGGGCATGTGGTGCCGGACGGCGCGGTGCTGGCGGAACCGGCCACCGCGCACGGCTGGGCGCTGGACGGCGCCCGGCTGGAGGTGGCGCCGGACCCGGAGACCCGGTTCGACCTGTTCCAGCCGGTGGCGACCGAAGCGGTCAGCAGCGCCGACGCGGTGCTTGTCACCCTGCGGCCCAATCAGGACATCACCGAGGCGCTGGAGGCCGCGGCGGCGGCACACGGGATCACCGAGGGCACGCTGCAGGGCCTCGGCAGTCTGGTCGCGCCCCGGTTCCTGCAGGGGAGCGAGGACAGTTTCGCCACCGAGGTCCTGATCACCGAAGGCTGGATCGAGGACGGGCGCGCCTATCTGAACGCCGCCGTGGTGGGGTTCGGCGGGCGGGTGTCGGTGGCGCCGCTGGCGCGCGGCGGTTGCGGGGTCTGCGTGACCTGCGAGGTGCTGATCCGGCGCGGGCGCGCGCCTTCGTAACCGCGCTCCGGCGCCCCGCCACAGACTGTCGCATAAGCGCAACAGAGGCGCGGTTGCGGCGGCGCTGACGTCCGGTCAGTCTCCCCAATGCCCTTGTTTGGGGTATCCTGCTGCTGGTGATGCGCTGGGGGGGCGCGAGGGTTCGGAGGATTCTTGATGATCAGGACGGGTTTGACCGCGGCAGCGCTGGCGGTCGCGGGTGCAGGGGCGGCAGTGGCCGGGGGCGTGGAACGCTCGGCGCAATCCATGGCGATCCTGTTCGAACAGGGCAATTACGTGGAATTCGGGCTGAGCCACAGTCGGCCGAGTGTGAGCGGCTCGTTGCAGACGCAAATGGGTTCGTTGCCGTCCGGGGACATGGCGCGGTCCTTCACCACCTATAACCTTGGCATCAAGGGCGATCTGACGGACGAATTGTCCTATGCCTTCATCATCGACGAACCCATTGGCGCCTCGGTCGCCTATCCGACTGGCACCGGATATCCCATTGCCGGATCGAATGCGCGCATCGACAGCACCGCGCTGACCGGCGTGCTGCGTTATCGCTTTGACGGCGGGTTCAGTGCCCATGC
>SKMI01000157.1 GCA_007121115.1 Paracoccaceae bacterium
GTGGTTTCCCAGGCGTAGGTGTCGCGTCCCGGGGCCTTGTAGTCATGGCCCACGAAGATGCGTGTGTCATCGGGCAGCGCCAGAATCTTCTGGATCGAGTGGTAGAGCGTTTCCGCCGAGCCGCCGGGGAAGTCACAGCGCGCGGTGCCGAAATCGGGCATGAACAGCGTGTCGCCCACAAAGGCTGCTTCGCCCACCACATAGGTCAGGCAGGCGGGCGTGTGGCCCGGCGTGTGCAGGACGTGGCCCTCCAGCCCGCCGATGGCGAATGTATCGCCCTCGCGGAAGAGCTTATCGAACTGGCTGCCGTCACGCTCGAACTCGGTGCCTTCGTTGAACACCTTGCCGAACACGTTCTGGACCACGGTGATGTTGTCGCCGATGCCGATCTTGCCGCCCAGACGCTCCTGCAGATAGGGCGCGGCGGACAGGTGGTCGGCGTGGACATGGCTTTCAAGAATCCATTCCACGCGCAGGTTGTTGTCCCGCACATGCTGGACAATGGCATCGGCCGAGCGGGTGTCGGTGCGCCCGGAGGCATAGTCGAAATCGAGCACCGAATCGACGATGGCCACGGCGTCCGAGGCGGGGTCCTTGACGATGTAGGACACGGTGAAGGTGGCCTCGTCGAAGAATGCGGTAACGTCTGCGCGGGTGCTGGTCTGGGTGGTCATCTGTGCCTCCTGATTTGCGGTTGGGGGACAGATAGCATTATTTGCATATATTGCAACCCTTGAATGTGAATTTTCGGGTGTTTGCCGGGCAGGGGGGCATTCTGCCCCCCACCGGACCCTTGCAGGGTCCGCCCCCCTGAGGGTATTTTGGGCAAGATGAAGGATCAGGCGGCGCGCCCGATGGCGGCTTCCGCCGCAGTGCGGATGGCGCGGATGTTCTGGCCGTAGGCTTCGGGGGAACGGGCGCTGCCGCCCTTGAAGACGGCGGAACCCGCGACCAGCACATCGGCGCCCGCGCGGGTCATGAGGGGCGCGGTTTCGGACGTGATGCCGCCGTCGATCTCGATATGGATGGGGCGGTCACCGATCATGGCGCGCAGGGCGCGCACCTTGGCCGAAAGGTCGATGAAGCTTTGCCCGCCGAAGCCGGGGTTGACGGTCATGACGCAGATCAGGTCGGTCAGGTCCAGCAGGTGTTCGACCCCGTCCAACCCGGTGCCGGGGTTCAGCGCCAGCCCGGCCTTTTTCCCCGTGGCGCGAATGGCTTGCAGGGTGCGGTGAATGTGGGGGCCGGCCTCGATATGGGCGGTGATGATGTCGGCGCCGGCCTCGGCGAAGGCGGCGATATAGGGGTCCACGGGTGCGATCATGAGGTGCACGTCCATGATGCCGCGGATATGCCGGCGGATGGCGGCGCAGGTGGCGGGGCCGAAGGTGATGTTGGGGACGAAATGACCGTCCATCACATCGACATGAATCCAGTCGGCGCCCTGCAGCTCGACCGCGCGGCATTCGGCGCCGAAATCGGCAAAATCGGCGGCGAGGATGGAGGGGGCGATCTTGATGGAGGGCGGGGGTGTCATGGGGGCCTCGGGGCTGCTGCGCGGTGGTTATGGCAGGTGTGGGGCGTGGATGTCCAGTCTCGGACTGCGCGCGCCCATGTTCCCATAATCAGTATTATGTTATAAAAAGGAACGTCTAAAAGGAGGTTCGATTGCCAAGATAATCTTTTTTGTCATAGCTTTGTCGCCATGTGTTCAAGTCTGGGTTGCCGCGGCGATCGCGCGGGTGAACTCGGTCTTGAGCGTGTCGATTTCCTCGATCCCGACCGAGATGCGGAAGAAGCCCTCGGTAATGCCGAGCGCGGCGCGGGCGTCCTCGGTCAGGCCGCGATGGGACGAGGATGCGGGATGCGAAAGCGTGGTGTTCACGTCCCCCAGTGTCGGCGCAAAGGCGATCTGCGGCGCGGCGCGGGTCAGCCGGTTGGCGGCCGCGCGCCCGCCCGCGATCTCGAAGCTGACCATGTGCCCGCCCCTTGCGCCCAGCACCGATTGCGCGCGGTTGTGGTCCGGATGGTCCGCGCGCAGCGGATAAAGCACGCGCGCGACGCCGGTCAGCCCGGCCAGATGATCGGCCAAGGCTGCGGCGTTCGCCTCGGCGCGATCATAGCGCAAGGGAAAGGTGAACAGCCCGCGTTCGGCGAGCCAGCAGTCGAAGGGGCTGGCGGTCAGGCCGGTGGTGACGGCGAAATCGGTGATGGCGCGCGCCACCTCGGCGTCGCGCGCGGCGACATAGCCGAGGGTCGCATCCGAATGACCGGCCAGGATCTTGGTCACCGAGTGGATGACGATATCGCCGCCATGGTCGAACGGGCGATAGCCGCGCGGCGTGGTGAAGGTGTTGTCCACCGCCAGCAGGATGCCACGCTCGCGTGCAAGCCGCGCGATGCCGCCCATGTCGGCGACCCGCAGCGTGGGGTTCGAGACAACCTCGACCAGGATCATCCGGGTTTCTGGACGGATAGCAGCCTCGAGGGCGCCCACGTCCGTCGGATCGGCCAGCGTGGTGGTGATGCCGAAGCGGTGCAGGTCCTGGTTCATCAGCCGCAGCGAGCGGCCGTACAGCTGATCGCCGCCGACCACATGATCGCCCGCGCGCAGCACCCCCATCAGCGCCGCCGTGACCGCTGCCATGCCCGAGCCGGTGACGATCCCGCCCGCGCACCCTTCCAGCGCATCGATCCGCTGCGCCAGAACGGTGGCGTTCGGATGCCCCTCGCGCGCGTAGGTATAGCCGTGCACGCGCCCGTCATATTGCGCGTCCAGCGTGTCCGGGTCCGGCGAGGCATAGACCACCGACGGCTGGATCGGGTTGCCCACGGGGCGCGAGGCGCTTTCGGGCCATAGGTTCAGGCGGCGGGTTGGATCGGCAGGATCTGTCATGGCGTTGAGTCCTTTGCGGGCTTGACCATGCCTTGACACGCAAGCCCCCGGTGCGCAAGGGATCGTGATCTTGGCGTTCTGCTTTCACTGCTTCCGACAGGTGCTTGTTGCGAATGAATATTGTCTGATTTCGTGTGCCGCTCGTGAAGGCTTGGAACCGCGCCGATTTCCTGTATCAATGCGCGCCATGGAACCACCCTTTGCCCATCAGCCCCTGTTGGCCCCCATGGTTCCCTTGGCCATGGTCGCCGGGGCGCTGGCTTTTACCGCGGCACTGACGCCCACGCTGATCCCGCGCGAGGGGGTGACGCAAGGGGTGCTGGCGGGGATCGCCTTTCTGGCGGTCTATGGGCTGACAGCGGCCGTGGTGAGCATCTGGCGGTGGCTGGGCCTGCCGCGCTGGCGCCCGGGCTGGCTGTCGTGGCTGGCGCGGGCGATGGCGGTGGCGATCATCCTGTTCGGCCTCGCGCGGGTCACGGCGTGGCAGAACGCCGTGCATCTGGCCGCCGGGCTGGACCCGGTGGAGACCGCGCGCCCCTTCACCATCGCCGCCGTGGGCCTTGGGGTCATCATTCCGGGCATCGCACTGGGGCGGCTGGCGCGCGCGCTGACGGTCGGGGCGGCCAATGGCATGGCGCGCTTCCTGCCCGACCGCGTGGCGCTGATCGGGGCGCTGGTGATCACGGCGACGCTGTTCTGGACGATGGGCAACGGGGTGCTGGCCGGGGCACTGCTGCGGTCGTTTGACCGCGCAGCCCTGCAGGTCAACACCTTGATGAATCCGGAAATCGCGCCCCCGCTGAACCCGGCGAAATCGGGCAGCCCGGACTCGCTCCTGGCTTGGGAAGACCTGAGCGCACCGGGCCGGGCACGCACCGTGGCGGTGCCGACGCGGGCGCAGATCGCGGCGTTGACCGGCACCGCGGCGATGGAACCGGCGCGGGTCTATGTCGGTCTGGCCTCGGCCGAGACGCCACAGGAGCGCGCGGCGCTGGCGCTGGCCGAGTTGAAGCGGGTCGATGCATTCTCGCGCTCGGTGCTGGTGATCGCCACCCCCACCGGGCGCGGCTGGGTGGATCCGTCGGGGATGGCGGCGCTGGAATTTCTGTGGCGCGGGGACGTGGCCTCGGTCAGCGTGCAATATTCCTATCTTCCCAGCTGGATGTCGCTGCTTCTTGAACCGGAATACGGGGTCGAGACGGCGCGCGAGGTGTTCCGGACCGTCTATGACCACTGGCGCAGCCTGCCGGCTGACAGCCGCCCCTGGCTCTATCTGCACGGGATGAGCCTGGGCGCGCTGAATTCCGAGCTTTCGGCGGATGTCTGGGACATCCTGCCCGAGCCGCATGACGGCGCCTTCTGGGTCGGTCCGACCTTCACCAACCCGTTGTGGCAGGAATTCACGGCCCGGCGGGACCCGGACAGCCCGGCTTGGCGGCCGGTGGTGGGCGATGGCGGGCTGGTGCGGTTCGCCACGCAGGACGGCATCCCGGATCATGGCGATGCGCCCTGGGGGCCGATGCGTATTCTTTATCTCCAGTATCCCTCCGATGCGATTACCTTTTTCAGTCCCAATTCAGTCTGGCGCGAGCCCGCATGGACGCGTCCGCGCGCTCCGGATGTGGCCGAGGATTTTCGCTGGATGCCGGTGGTGACCTTCCTGCAGTTGCTGGTGGATCTCACCGGGTCCTTTACCACGCCATTGGGCACCGGGCACAATTATGCGGCCACGCATTACATCGACAGCTGGATGGCGCTGACCGAGCCGGAGGGTTGGAGCGACCAGTCGCTTGCAATGCTGCGCGACTGGTTTGAAGAGCGTGGTCTATGATTTGAGTATGGGTTCAGGAACAGGTGGTTGGGGCGCGATTCTCATGTAGCCCTCCCCTGCCCCGCAGCCTATGCCGACGCCGCATCCCAGTCTCGCAACCGCGCCACGTAGCGGGCCATGGTGTCCACTTCGATGTTGACCGCATCGCCCGTTTTCACCGCGCCCCATGTGGTGACCTGCTTGGTGTGCGGGATCAGGTTGACGCCGAACTCGGCGCCCGCCACCTCGTTGACCGTGAGCGAGGTGCCGTTGAGCGCCACCGACCCCTTGGGCGCGATGAAAGGGGCCAGTGCGTCGGGCGCCCGGAAGCGCATGCGAGTGCTGCCGCCTTCTTCGGCGATGTCGATCACCTCGGCCACGCCGTCCACATGCCCCGAAACGATATGCCCACCCAGTTCGTCCCCCACCCGCAGCGCGCGTTCCAGATTGACCCGCTGCCCCGCCGCCCAGCCATTGGCACCGATGGAGGTCCTGGACACGGTTTCCGCCGAAATATCCACTGCGAACCAGTCCGGACCCAGCGCCACCACGGTCAGACACACGCCGTCGCAGGCGATCGAGGCACCGAGGTCGATGCCGCCGGTGTCATAGCCGGTGGCGATACGGGCGCGGAGATCGCCCGCCTTTTCCACATGCGTCACGGTGCCGATGTCGGTGATGATGCCGGTGAACATGCGCGCGCCTCCTGATTACTACCGACCTAGCCTGTGGTGCGCACCGTGGCAAGCGATGCAGCAGACCAGACAACAGCCACGGTGCGACGCTAACCAAGGGCCCAAATATTGACTCAATTTTCACTAGAATGCGTTACAACATGCGAGGAAACCGCAACTTCCTGCGCCTGCGCGCGTCATCCCTGCCATGGACGGAGCCTAGAGACCAATGCTCAACGCCGAAAACCGGCATTTTCTGTTCCTGCAGGGACCGCACGGGCCGTTTTTCGGGCGGCTGGGGCGGATGCTGCAGGCGGCGGGCTGTCAGGTCTGGCGCGTCGGGTTCAACCGCGGCGATGAATTCTTCTGGTCCGACCGCGACAGCTACATCCCCTTTCACGGCCACCCCGAAGACTGGCCCGAGACCTTGGAGGCGCTGCTGGCGGCGCACGGCATCACCGACCTGGTGCTCTATGGCGATACGCGCCCAATCCACGCGCAGGCCGTTGCCCGTGCCCGGGCGCGCGGGGTCACCGTGCATGTGTTCGAAGAGGGGTATCTGCGCCCCTATTGGGTGACCTATGAGCGCGGCGGGTCGAACGGGCATTCGCGGCTGATGCGGATGCCCCTGCCCCGGATGCGCAAGGCGCTGGAAAACTGCGACATCGACCAGCCCGACCCTCCAGGCCATTGGGGCGACATGCGCGAGCATGTCTTCTACGGCGCGCTCTATCATGCCTTCGTGCTGCTGGCGAACCGCCGCTACCGCAATTTCCGGCCCCATCGCGATCTGACCGTGCGGCAGGAATTCAAGCTGTATCTCCGGCGCTTGTGGGCCATGCCTCTGATCTCGTTGCAACGGCGGGTCGCGCAATGGCGCATCCGCAGCGCGGGCTATCCCTATCATGTGGTGCTGCTGCAACTGGCCCATGACTCCAGCTTCCGATCACACAGCAATTACAACGGGATGGAAGAGTTTCTTGAAACCTGCTTCGAAGGGTTTGCCGCGGGCGCCCCGCGCCATCATCACCTGGTCTTCAAGGCGCATCCGCTCGATGACGGGCGGGTGCCGCTGCGCCGCATGGTGCGCAGGCTGGCCCAGCGTCACGGCGTGGCCGACCGGGTGCATTTCCTGCCCGGCGGCAAGCTGGCGGCACTTCTGAACCACGCCCGCAGCGCTGTCACGGTCAATTCCACCGCCGGGCAGCAGGTGCTCTGGCGCGGCATCCCGCTGCGGACCTTCGGTGCGGCGGTCTATGCCAAGCCCGAGTTCGTGTCCGACCAGCCGCTGGCCGAATTCTTCGCCCGGCCGCGCCGCCCGGACAGCCGCGCTTATCGTGATTACCGGCATTTTCTGCTGGAAACCTCGCAGCTTCCGGGCGGTTTCTATTCCGTGCGCGGGCGGCGGATGCTCTTGCGGCAGGTGGTCGACATGATGCTTGCGCCCGAGGATCCCTACGAGGCGCTGGAACGCGGCAACGCGGCGCCCCGGCAACAGTTGCGGCTGGTGCAGGCCGGGCGCGGACAATGAAGGCTTGGCGTAACGTGGTAACTTCGTTACCCTGACCGGAAAATTCGAGGCAGATCCGAAAAGGAGCCCGAGCAGTGATCGGTCATATTCCCACACGGGCCAGGAAGCTGGCCCTGCTTTCGCTTGTCGCGCTTGCCGCGGCCTGCACCCCGCCGCGCTCCGGACCCAGCATGTCCGAGATTTTCGCCGGCTCGGTCGAACGCCAAGGCGACGCCTACATCATCGCCGTGAACCGCGCCGTGGCCCGCACCGCCGCGCAGGTTCCGTCGATGGGGTTCAGCAAGGCCCTGCAGCGCGGCGCCATTCTTGGCGGTGACACCATCCAGCCCGGCGACGTGGTGACCCTGAACGTGTTCGAGAACGTCCCCGAGGGGCTGCTGGCCAGCCCCGAGGTGAACAACGCCATCCTCACCGACGTGCAGGTTGACGACGCGGGCTTTGTCTTTGTGCCCTATGCCGGGCGCATCCGCGCCGCCGGGCGCACGCCGGATGCGCTGCGGCGCACCATCACGGCGGCACTGGACGAACAGACCCCGGACCCGCAGGTGCTGGTCTCGCGCGAGCAGGGGGACGGGACCACGGTGTCGGTCATGGGCGATGTGAACGCGCAAGGGGTATTCCCCATCGAACGGCCCACGCGGCGGATCACGGCCATGATCGCCGCGGCCGGCGGTGTGAGCGTGCCCGCCGATCAGGCGGTGGTGCGGCTGACCCGGGGCAATCGACAGGAAAGTGCCTTCCTGCGCGATATCTACGAGGTCCCGCATTTCGACATCGCCCTGCGCGGCGGCGACCGTCTCCTGGTCGAGGCTGACCGGCGCGCCTTCACCGTCCTCGGCGCCACCGGGACGTCCAGCCGCTTGACCTTCGAGGCGCCGGTGATCTCGGCGGTCGAGGCGATTGCCATGGTCGGCGGGCTGGACCCGCTCCGCGCCGACCCCAAGGGGGTGTTCGTCTTCCGCGACGAGCCCGAGGAGATGGCACGCGCGATCCTGGGGCGCCAGGACATGTTCGGCGAGCAACGCTTCGTCTACGTGCTGGACCTGACCGCGCCGAACGGCATGTTCAACGCCCGCGACTTCAAGATCCGCGATGGCGATACGGTCTTCGTGACCGAGGCCTCGTCGGTCACCTGGTCGCGGCAGATCGCTTCGCTGACCGGGGCGCTGGCGGCGGCGGGTTCGGTGCAATCCCTTGCCGATGGCAGCAGCGACTGACGCCGGATGAGCGCGCAACAACCCGCCGCCCGAACGCTGCGCGCGTTCAGCGGCGGGTTTCTCTTTCCCGGCGCACAGCCCCGGCGCATCCGCCGCATTCTGGCGTTGGCCGGCTGGCCGGTTGCGCCCGGCT
Source organism: Paracoccaceae bacterium (assembly GCA_007121115.1). Classification (GTDB taxonomy): domain Bacteria; phylum Pseudomonadota; class Alphaproteobacteria; order Rhodobacterales; family Rhodobacteraceae; genus Rhabdonatronobacter. The sequence continues at coordinate 8,262 of SKMI01000157.1, forward strand.
GGCCAGGTGCCA